>JAZKBR010000009.1:0-7725 GCA_040388535.1 Gemmatimonadota bacterium
GAGCCGGAGGCGAGCGCAGTCGAGGGAGCAACCCCTCGCCGTCGAGACCACCTCCCTCGACTTCGCGGCCTGCGGCCGCTTCGCTCAGGATGACAACAAACCACCGGCTATCCCCGCCGCTGCTTGAACATCCAGCTCAACATCGCCGGCTCGGTGTAGGCCCACTCCCAGGAGTTGTGGCCGACACCCGGATACTCGGTCTGGTAGGGGTGCACGCCGAGCTTGCGGAGCGTGGCGATTCGACCGCGGGATACTGCAATCGGCACGGTCTGGTCGGCGTCGCCGTGGAAATTCCAGAGCGGCGTTCCGGCTACTGGCGTCTCATTGGTCGCGCTGCCGCAGCAGGGGGCGGCCGCAGCGAAGAAGCGCGGCCGATGCGTGATCATGTTCCACACGCCACCGCCGCCCATCGATTGCCCCGTCAGGTAGATGCGATGCGTGTCGATGGGAAGATCCTTTACTAGCTGATCGATCAGCTCCATCGCGACCCGCGCACCGTCGCCCAGACCGGCGATTGGTCGCGCGACCGAGTCGCCGTCGGCGGGCGGGCCGTAGCGCGCCCAGCCGCGATCGGTCTGTGGCGCCACCACGAAGCAGGGGAAGCGCTTCTGGTTGGCAGGCAGGGCGAAGAGCCGAGTGCCGAAGATGTTGCCGAGGCCCATCTGCTTTTCGTTGTCATCTCCGAGACCGCCGCTGCCGTGGAGGAAGACGACGAGGGGCAGCGCGCCCGGCGCCTTGGACCGGAAGAGGCGATACGGCATGGACCAGTCGCTCTTGAAGGAGTGCGCTTCGTAGAGCGTGTCGAGGCCATCAGCGGATTGCTTGAAGCGCTCGATGAGGGCCAGCCGTTCGGGCGAGTTGGGAGCGCCCGGCGCCAGCGGCGGGGGAGCGTCGCCCTGGCGCGTGGGCACCACCGAGGACAGGAAGGCCTCGGAACGACCGAGAGTGGTCAAGGCGCCGAGGGCGGCGAGTGCTTCGCGTCGTGTCATCATTGCGTGGTGGCTCCGTGCAGGGTGGAGACGTTACCTGAGACTTGCTTCGCGGAAGACGAGGCGAACCAGTTCTGCTGCGGTCTCGTCGAACGCGGCTTCAATCTCCTTGTTGCCCCCGGCGAAGCGTTCGCGGAAGGCGGTGAGATCGATGCTGCCCTTCACGGCATCGACGGTGCGGAACATTGCCGGCCCGGAGTTCCGAAGTGCCTCGTTCATCTGAGTGACGGCGCTCGTGATCAGGTCACGAATCAGTGCCAGGTGCGCCGTGTCGTGCAGGACGGGGCCGTGACCGGGAACGACCATCGCCGGCTGGAGCGCGATCACCCGGCTCAGCGTGGCAGCCCACTCGCGCGGGTAGCCGTCGTAGAAGTAGGGGAGGGGAAGGACCACGAGATCGCCCACTGCAACGATCCGCTCCGCCGGCAGCTGCACGACGAGGTCGCCGGGGGTGTTGCCGCGGCCGAGGAAGCGGACCTCGACGTTTCTGCCGCCCAGGTCGATGGTGATGTTGTCTGCTACGGTGAGGGTGGCACTCTGGAATGGTGACTTCTTCATCTCGAGCATCACTTCATTGCGCCGAGCGAGGATGCGCTTTACTTCGGCCTTGTCGGCATCGGAGAGCGGGGTTCCGTCGCCATTCTTGCCGCTGTCGTGGAGGCGCTGATACCCGGCGGTGCCGCGCTCTTCCCGACTGAGTGAGCCGGGACCGAAGCGATCCATCTCCTCTTTCGTGTCCGGGTGGGCGATGATGCTCAGCCCCGGAAAGGCGTCCATGTAGGCGCGATTGCCGAAGTTGTGATCGTTGTGAAAGTGCGTGGTGACCAGGAAGGTGACGGGGTGCGAGGTCCACTGCCGGATCTGGGCGATATCCTCCCGCGCTTCCGACGGCAGAAAGGGCGCGTCGACCACGAGGACCTGTCGCTCGCCGATGATGACGGTGGTGTTGCCGCCGGCGAAGCCATCCTGCGCGTCGCGATGCTCGATGACATAGACTCCGGTCGCGAGTTGAGTCACCTTGCGTGGCGACTGGGCGATGATGTGCGCCGTTGCGCCGGTGAGGAGCGTGGCGAGCAGGAGCGCGCGAAGCGATGGCGCGCCGGAGATGATCACGTGGTGGCTCCAGCATAGAAGGAAATTGCTGCGCGGTGCGGTGGCTTGCTGGAGTCTCATACGCTGATTGGGCTACCGTCGGTTTCTCGCTTGTCGTCCTTCTTACTTTGCTCGCGCCCAGCCGCCCGCGAAGATGCCGCTCGCAAACAGGGTATACTGACTCACCTCGTCAGTCGGATCGAATATGAACGCCCTCTCGTTGCTCCTTGGGATACTCATGGCTCAAGACACCGTCCCGCTGTCAGTGAAGTCGGTGGACTCCATCGATCTCGCGCGCTACGCTGGCCGCTGGTACGAGGTCGCGCGCTTCCCCAATCGGTTCCAGAACCAGTGCGTCGCGGCGACCACGGCCGACTATGAATTGCTCCCCAACGGCGAAGTGCGGGTAACGAACGCCTGCCGGAAGAGCGACGGGACCATCAGCCGCGCGGAGGGGAAGGCGAAGCTCGCGCGTCGCAACGGGCCGACCTCGCAGCTCAAGGTCCGCTTCGCGCCGAGGATCCTGTCGTTCCTGCCGATGGTCTGGGGGGATTACTGGGTGCTCGATCTCACGGCGGAGTACACTGCCGCGCTCGTCGGCGACCCGAGTCGCAAGTATCTCTGGGTGCTGTCGCGGACGCCGGTGCTCGACGATGAGGTGTATCAGCGACTCGTTGAGAGCGCAAAGGCCCAGGGGTTCGACGTCTCGCGGCTGGAGCGATCGCCGAGCTGACCTTAGCGACGGCCGCGAATTGTTGTCGCCCCGGGCCGTCGGAGACTCGCTGGTGCCGCGCTCGCGCGGCACCGGTTTCCCGATTCGCATTAAGTCCGCTCGCGCCGCACCCCGTGCGGCGCAGATCTCGCCAACGACTGACACTTGCCCGCCGCAGTATTCGACGTACCCGGCCTCACGCCGTGGGCTGCCTCTCCGCAGCTGTGGAGTCCCGACGGCGGTTCGAGCTGGCGACAGTAGAGCTGGTGCGCGGCGCCTCCAAGGCCGCTCCGAGGCACCCACGACGCGAGGCCCGCGAAACTCCGTGGCGCCGCGTCGCGGTGAGCTATTTCTTGCTCCAATCGATGTCTGTCCGGACACCACTCCAGACCTGCAGTGGGCCGTGCAGCAGTCGAGAATCGGCGGATTCATCACCAAGCACGACTCGGAACGGGGTGTCCAGTAAGAGCGCTCCAGGGGAGATCCAGAGCGCCTGCCCGTTGACGGCGACGCCGCAACGACCGTCTGGGAAGATCTGCAGTCGCAGTCGCCACCACTTCCCGGTGCGGATCGAATCCACGAGCCGGCCAATGTCCGTCTCGCGTGAGCCGGCTGCACCCATCGCGATGCGCGTGGCGCCCCAGGAGCCCGGTCCGGGGAAGCCTGCGAAGCAGGAAGCATCGAAGGTCGCGCCGCGTGGTGGCGTCTGCCGTTGATTGGCACTTGCGAGCACGCGCAGATCGATGCCGGGTACGAAGGCCGTGCGGATCCGCTGGTGGTCGTTGCTCGAGAGGGTCGTCGAGAGCCGCACCTCCAGGCCAAGGCCGTGGGTGGCTGGAAAGGTTCGGCGACTCACCGCGAAACTTTGGTAGCTGCCATCGCCACGATTCCAGAACGCCGTGGTGCCGTCGGAGCTGGCGACGACGATCGGCACAGGGTCACCCCACGGTAGCCAGCGGGATTGCCAGTCGTCATGCCAGCGTTCGTCGAGCATGGTGGCCGGCGGCTGCCCCACCACGACGAGCCGCCTGGTTGCACTCCTCCAACCAGCAATCGTGGCTGTGATCGACACAACGCCTGGCGCGCGCGGCCGGACCTCTCCTGTGGAATCGACTCGCGCCACCGTCGTATCCGAGACGTTCCAGCTCACGGGCACCCGAATGGGCACCTCGACGTCTGCAGCGGTCAAGGCCCGAACCCGCAGGCGCGTGCCGATGCCAAGGAATGCCTCGGCGACGGAATCGCTGAATTCCAGGTGGTCGATAAGAAGTGATCGATCGGCGGGCCCTTCCCACCACCTCGCCGCGTTTCGCACGCTACCCCTGTGTGCGACCGGCCGTGCGTTTCCCGGATTGGCCAGCGGCATCACTACGTCGCGGAAAGCCGTTGCTCCTGCGCCCAGCGTTGCGACCACGAGCCAGCGACGATCACGGCTGAGCCGTGCCAGATTCGGTACCTCCGTGCTGAGGAGCTGCCTGGTGTCGCGGCTCCAATCGTAGAGCAGCAGCTGGCGTTCGCCCGATTCGAGCGTGATCAGCACCAATTCGTCGAGGCCCGCCCAGCCCGCGAGATCCGCGCTTCCCTCGTTACCGACAGCACGGCACTCGGGCTCCCGGGTGCCGTCGCGGTCGGTGACGCAGAAGCGTGCCGGGCCGTCGGGCATCTCCCGCCGGAAAGCGATGCGGGTGCCATCGGGGGACGCGAACGGTTCGGTGTCGTGCCCCGGCCCGCGAGTGATTTGCCGTGCGGCGCCCGTGGCGGTGTCGAAGACGGCGATGTCATACTCGCCGTGCGGCGGGGCTGGCGACCAGCGATTGCTCATGCCGACGACGCCGGAACCATCCGGGAGCCAGTCATTGGCCAGATCGTCCCGCGCTTGCGAGGTGAGACGACGCGTCCCTGCCGCTGTCCGAATCCAGAGATCAAGCGTGGTGCTATCGCCGGAGTCACCGGTCCACGCGACCGCCTTGCCGTCGGGACTGATGGCCGGGGGAATTTCGGGATGTGCCAGGGCGGGGGACACGAAGCGCGCCGACGCCGGCCCCAGGGTCACGGGCGTTCGGTTGCCGTCCCACTCCGCAAGTGACGCGCCGAAGCCACTGGCTGCACCGTTGGAGTCGATGTAGTAGAAGTGCTGCTGCCGGCTCGTGAACTGCTCACGAACACGTGCCGCCGCAAGCGCACCGATCGGGAGGACCAGCGCCATCAGCACCGCCGCGCGCTGTCGCGTCGCTGACCAGAGCCCGAGGCGCCACCGGCGTGGCAGGGATGCGACGAGCGTTGCGGCCTGCGGATCCGACGGGGTGGTGCCAATCAACTCCGCCGTGAGTGCCGTGAAGTCGCGTCGGTCTCCCCTGACGCGTGCTCGCAGCAGGTAGCTGCGGTGCAATCGCTGGAGATCGAGCGTTGCACCCGCGGCGAGGAAATGCCGGCTCGCCCGCAGGAGCCCTTCCGGATTGCCCGCGATGCCGCGTTCGTGATATTGCCCCACGAGTCGATGGGCCTCGCGACCCTGCTCCTCGCTCTGCGCATCGCGCGCAGCCGCTGCGATTTCATCGTGCGTTGTCGTCCACCCTCGCTCGCTCTGTCGGACCAACCCGCGCACCTCGAGCGGTGCCAACGCTTGCGTGAGATCCGCCAGGTTCCGCCCGGTCACGGGCGAGAGCGTCTCGACGTCGAGCGGTGCGCCGGCAGTGGCGAGCAGGGCCAGCAGCCACGACTCATCCGCCGGGAGTCGGCGGATCCGTTCCCGGAGCGCGCTCCCGGTTTCCAGCAGCGTGCGGAGTTGCGACTCATCATGACAGTGCCACCCGTCGCGATCGAGCGTCAGCGTCTCCTGATCCACGGCCAGTCGCAGCGTCTCGAGCACCAGGAGTGGCGAGCCACCGGTCGCTCGGTGCACTCCATCGACGAGGGCCGTGGCCCAGGGCTCGCTCTCGCGCAGGATGCCGAGCCCGGAGATGAGGCTCCCCAACTGCGCGATGGTAAGCGGCGCGAGTGTCAGCGTCGTGACCGAGTCGTCGGAGGGGTGCCGCTCTGGTCGTGATGCGGTGACGCAGAGCACCCGAATATTGGTGAGTCGCTGGAAGAGTCCCTCGATGATTCGCCACGACGCCTGATCGATCCAGTGCAGGTCATCGATGGCAAGCACGAATGGTTGTTCGTGTGCAACGGCCTGTGTCAGGTCGACCAGGGCAAGTGTCCGACGCCGTAATGCCTCCTCACCTTGCATCGGGTCGGGTGCTGCGGCAAAGTGACTCGAGAGTGCCGGGTTGAGAGCCACGAGTGTCGCGGCCGATGCCGGTGCAACTCCTGCGGCACCGGGGAGCCCGACGAGTGCGGCCGCGATGTCGCCCGCGAAGGCGTAGGGCACGTCACGGTCGCCCGGCATCCCTTGCACGCGCACGATCGGCGCACCGGCAGCCGCGAGGCGTGCGCAGGCATCGTGCAGCAGGCGGGATTTGCCAAGCCCCGCAGGCGCGCTGAGGTGCAGGTGAAGGGCACGCCCCTGGCGTGTGTTCGCCCACGCAGTGGTGATGGCGGAGAACTCGCTTTCGCGCCCGGTGAGTTCGGCGACGAGTCCCGTGGAGGGACGTAGTTCCGACGTGCCAGGGACGAGCCCTCGCGCGCGATCAATCAGCGTGCGCGTGGCAACCTCGAGATGGAGTTCCTCTCGCGCCGCGATCTGCAGCAGCGCGTCGGCTTCGATCGTCGCGGTGAGGATGTCGTTGCCGGCGATGGCGGCCTCGAGGAGCAGGCGCCAGGCGAACTCGCTTTCCGGCACGCGGTCGCGGGCCTGCCGCGCTAGGGCGAGTGCCTCCCGAAAGTGTGCCGCGTTGAGGTGTCGTCGGACCAGCAGGTCGGCAGTCCGCAGGTAGGCGCTTCTGAGGCGATGCCGCTCGAGGTCGGCCCATTGTTCGAAGGCCGCACCGCCAGGCACACCGAAATGTGTGAGGAAATCTCCCGGGTACCCGGCCAGCGCCGCGTCGAGTGCGCCGCGTTCCACGTGCGCCAGGAACTGCTCGCGGTCGATGGTGATCGCCGGGCCGAGGGTGAGCTCTTCGGTGCCCTGAATGGCATCGTCGCCGAGGAGGTGGCGAAGCTGGAAAAGGGTCTGCCGAAGGGTACGCCGGGCGCGATCGGGCTCGACATCGGCCCAGAGGAGGTCGAGCAGGAATTCCCGCGAAGTACGCCGGCCAGGTGAGGAGGCGAGGTAGACGAGCAGCGCAAACGGTTTGCCGGGGCCCAGCAGAGGCGGTCCTGATTCGGCGGGATAGAGCCCGGCCGAACCCAGGGTGCGGAGCATGAGTGAGGGTGCGGTCGGCGGAGTCAGGGGGCCCCGATGGTGGTTTTAACGGTCGTCTGACGCCGGGACGTCACTGTTGGGAGGAGCCGGACAACGGCTTGACCAAGCTACGACACGCCAGTCACCCTCACAAGACAGGATCCCCCTATGCGTCTCCCCGGATTCCGGCTCGCGTCCGCCCTTCTCCTCCTCGCCGTGCTCGGTTGCGGCGACTCGCCCACCGAAGCCACCGGGGTTGATCTGACCGGAACCTGGACGGCGACGGCGATCGTCGCGACCAACAAGGCGAATCCGTCCCAGACGTCGAACGTCTATGCTGGCGGCCTGCGCTTCTCGGTGACCTTCAATGCGAATAACAGCTATACCCAGACCCTGACAAATCCGGGGTCGGCGCCGCAGATCGAGAGTGGCAGTTATGCTGCGACGAGCACCTCGGTCACGTTCACGCGCACGTCGCCTTCGCCGATCACCACGACGGTTCTCGCGTTCACGCGAGTCGGGAATGTCCTGACGATCACCTCCGGAGATTCGATGAACGACTTCGGTAGCGGTCCGGTGCCCGCGACGCTGGTGGCGACGCTCAGCAAGTAGCGTCGCCTCTGGGCTGTCGGAGCCCTCGGTGGTGG
>JAZKBR010000009.1:7735-193763 GCA_040388535.1 Gemmatimonadota bacterium
CCACCGCCGTCGCCCGGGGTCGCCGAAACCCGGTGGTGCCGCGCTCGCGCGGCACCGGTTTCCGATTCGCGGGGAGTCTGTTCGCGCCGCACCTCCGTCGCTCCGGGCCTCACGCCGTGGGCTGCCTCTTCGCAGCTGTGGAGTCCCGACGGCGGTTCGAGCTGGCGACGGTAGAGCTGGTGCGCGGCGCCTCCAATGCTCCTCACGCTTCGCTCAGGACAAGTGCTGCGAGGCACCCACGACGCGAGGCCCGCGAAGATCTGTCGTGAGGGGAGCTGTCGCCCCGGACCGGTGACTTGGCGAAGAGAACCGGGTGCAGAGCCTGGCCCGCGCATCCTGGCCGGAGCGTGATACTAGGACTTCGTCGCGGGCCCTGGGGCCCCCGAAGTCGGATGGGCAGGACCGCAGACGAAGCACGCAGATCGACTCGCTCGGGCCTCACGCCGTGGGCTGCCTCTCCGCAGCTGTGGAGTCCCGACGGCGGTTCGAGCTGGCGACGGTAGAGATGGTGCGCGGCGCCTCCAAGGCTGCTCCGAGGCACCCACGACGCGACGCCCGCGAAACTCCGTCGCCCCGGACCGGTGACTTGGCGGGTGCATCGTGACGCGACGCCTGGGGCCTCCGAAGTCGTGTAGTCCCCGACACTCGCGTCGCGCAGCCAACTGCTCGGGCGTTACGCCGTGGGCTGCCTCTCCGCAGCTTGTGGAGTCCCGACGGCGGTTCGAGCTGGCGACATTAGGGCTGGTGCGCGGCGCCTCCAAGGCTGCTCCGAGGCACCCACGACGCGACGCCCGCGAAGCTTTGTCGCCCCGGGCTGTCGGCCCCCCCCCGGTGGTGCCGCGCTTGCGCGGCACGCAGGCCGGACCGCAGAGGGAACGCGCTGATCTGAGGTCTCCCCGAGTATTCTCAAGTGTCAGCCAGCGTTCCCAGGCCACTCCCCCAGGTGATCAGGTCCACGAAACATGAGGATGATCGCCGACCGCACCGTCGCCGTCGCTGCATTCGTCATCTCCGGTTACACCGTGAGCTGGTTCGACCACACCGGCGCCCAGCCGCGTCCGAAGCACACGCCGATGACGGCCATGGAGTTGGAATATCAGCGACGAGACGAATCAGTCTCCCGCGGTGACGCGATGCTGATGATGCTTTTCCTCGGCGCCGTCCACTTGGCGCTACTGTTGCTGTTCACTCGACGCTGGGCCGCGGTCGGCTTGTTCCGTCGGTTGGTGGCTTCGGCCGTGGCCGGTGCCGGTGGCTATCTGTTGCTGCTCGGCGCGATTCTTTGCTTCCGGCCGATCTATGCTGATCCGCTCCAGTCGATCTACCTCTTTGCCGTCCTGTTGGCGCTGCCGACAGTGGGGATGACGGTGCTGACGGCCGAAGGGCTACGTTGGCGCATGTGCGGAATAGCCGCGCTGGCCGACGAGTGAGATGGCAATGGTGTTCCCGATTTCTTGCGCGAAATGAGGCGCCTGCCGTGCTCGCCGCGCTCTGCTGCGCATGCGGCGGCGCACGCCCGGTTTCCGTGCCGCATCCAGACGGTGGTGTCCCGGATTCTGTGGCGTTCGAGCTCGCTGTTCGTCGCGTGTGGGAGAGTGCGGTCACCGATTCCGCCTCCCTCGAGGTCGCGGTGCCCCCGCTCGGTGGTGACTCCAATGCCACCGACCCGTTGCTGGTCGCGTCTACTGATGCCGCGACTGCCCGCCGGTTTGCCGAGGCAAGGCGACGAGTGCTTCATCGCCTCGGTGTCAGGGAAGGGGTGATCCCCTCCGCGGCGGATTGCCCCAGGATGCCGGTGGAGGCGGATCGGAAGACCAAGTGCCCGGGGACCGAACTACAATCACTTGTCGTCGGGATTCCTCGGAGCGGCGGGGCGTATTTCCCTTTTGGTGGGTATGACGAGCGCGAGAAGGGCCGACTGCTCGGCGAATGGGCCGTCCGCGTGATCATCGTCTATTCGACCCCAGGGGGGTCGCATCTGACTGGTGCTGATGTTGTTATCCGGCGTGAGAAGGGCCAGTGGATGTTCCAGCGGGTGATCGTGCTGTTCACCGACTTCTGACCGCGAAACATTCCCGTCGGGTTCGCGGCGACCGATTCGCTGATGGTCCGGACGGGAGTCGAAGCAGCGGAGGCAGAGCTCTCTACCTGCTACTTCGACCCCAGGACTCCACCAATGACGGCACCAACTCCTGCCCCAATGAGCCCAAATACAATCATTGCTCGTGCCGCAGAGGCATTCTCGGGCGCCTCTTCGTGCCAGATACGATGTCCCCCATACGCCCCGAGCGCTCCCCCAATCACCGCGCCGATGATCCAGCCGTTGTTACGGAATCGACGCACCGGCATCGATGGCGTCGTTGGTTGCCTCACTTCGGCCAGCGGGCGTAGCCCGACCGCCGCGGTGTGTGCACGGGGACCCGGCATCGATTGAGCGCCGAGCGGTTGGGACAGCACGACCGCGATCAACAGCAGCAGGCTGCTTCCGATGCCTCGGGAGTTGGTGGCGATACCGAATGACCTGAGCGTGAGCGAAGTCCGACGGAGGGTTGGGCCCAATGGTCCCTGCGAGAAGTGGGGGAAGTGTGAACCAAGGTCCGTCGTGCGGTGGTGTCAAGTGACGGTGATTGTCGCCGGCAAACGAGCGAAGGAGCGGAGGTTGAGCTCCGCTCCTTCGACTGCGCAGCCCGGTCGGGCTGCTGGCTCAGGATGACAGCGCGCTGACTACGCCGCCTTCTCCGCACCAGGCGCCGGCGCGGGAGTAACTGCCTGCGCCTCCTCCTTGCTCTTCTTCACAAACGGCCCGAGCACGTTCCGAGCACTCTCCCACGCCGCGAGGTTCTCGGCGTCGCCGTTGTAGCGCGTCGCCATCAGCCCATCGAGCACGCCGACCAGTGCGACACACTCTTCGGTGACCGCGGTGAGATCGGCGCGGGCACCAACGTGGCCGACGCGACCGCTGTGCGCCGTGCTGGTCGCGGCATCGAATTGTTCGATGGCCTTGGTGAGCTCGGGGATGAGGGTATCGCCGAGGCCGAAGGGGAGGAGGAGATCGGTGCGGGCGGTGGCGCCGGCGAGCATCGACTTGGCCGCGGTGAGGAAGGCGCGGTTGGGGATGTTGGTGCGCGGCATCACGATCTGCCCGGCGAGTTCCGGGTGGGCGCGGGTCGCGAGGCCGGCGACGCGGGCGAGGTGGCGGAGCAGCCGCTCGTGCATCGTGTGCCGGAGATCGGCGCGGCGGGCGACGGCGGCACTCTCACCACCGACGCCATCGAGCTCCTGGATGGCGAGGGTGTCGGCGCGAGCGACGCGCTCCTCGAGCCGAGTCACGATGGTGGTGTACCCGGCGTCGGTGGAGGCGTGGGTGCGCGCGAAGTCGAGCGCACGGGCCGCCATCGACAGCTTCCTGCGAATCTTGCCTTGCATACGATCCTCCTGGGGGGATGACACGCTCGTCGGGGGGCGTGGCCACGTCATTGAATTGAGAGGGATGCTGTCGGCGAAAACCCGACCGTCGTCGACGGCGGGAGGGAGTGCGACGGTCGTGCCACGCGTGCGCGGATGACGGACGGGGGGGCTAAGTCGTTGTGAGTATTGAGCAATGCGGCGAAATGGTTGGACAGGATGATGGATGGTGGATGATGGATGGTGGAGGGGTGAGTGTCCTTGACGAAGGACAGAGTGACCGGAACGATGGACAGGGTTGCGGTGACGAATGGGTCGAACAGAATGACGGATGACCGATGATGGATGACGGATCGGTCGGATCGGATGACGCGCGGGGTGGATCGCGTGACGGAACGCCCGGAATTGTTAGCGCGCGGGGTGGAATTGTTAGCGCGACGGGTGGATCGCGTGACGGACGGGGTGGTCGGCTTGACGCGGGGGCTGGGTTGCGTGACGCGCGGGGTGGTCGGCGTGACGAAACGGGTGGAATTGTTAGCGCGAGGGGTGGAATTGTTAGCGCGCGGGGTGGTCGGCTTGACGCGGGGGCTGGATCGCGTGACGGACGGGGTAGATCGCGTGACGGACGAGAGTGGCGGCGTGACGGACGGGGTGGTTCGCGTGACGAGGGAGGGTGGCAGCGTGACGGAACGGTTGGATCGCGTGACGAAAGAGGGTGGCGGCGTGACGGACGGGGTGGTCGCGTGACGGGAGAGGGTGGCGGCGTGACGGACGGGGTGGTCGCGATGACGGAAAAGGGTGGCGGCGTGACGGAGGGGGTGTTCGGCAGACGGAGGGGGTGGGTCTTGGGTTGGTTGGGAGTGTCGCGTTGTAGGGCGGTATAGCAGTATGGCCGAGGAGATCGAGGAAGGAGCCGTTGAGGTTCGCTCAATCACCGACCAGTCTACCTTTCCCGAGAGCCTCCCGGTCAACCCCACCAGGGACTGTAGAATGTCATTGTCCTTCACCGTGCTCCTCTTCCAAGTGATCGCTGCCGCTCCTGTTGCGAGCCCGGCGCGACTCGTTGGTGACACGCTGATCCTGAGCGACATCGGGGTACGCTTCACCGTCCCTCCACTTTGGATGGGCCGACCACCCGCGGGCGTGACCGGCTTTGCTCCCGGTCCAGGTCGGTGGGGTTGCCAACTCTCGGATCGGGGCCCGCTAGCTGAGAGAGTTCTAGTTCAGCCATCACGACTGCGCGAGCTCGGACGGGGCCTCTTCGGCCCACTGCAGTCATCCCAGAGCGCACTGGACTCGCTTGTTCCTCGATCTGCACTCGTCGCGCACGTTGGCGGATCACCGTTCAACGGTCAGTGTATCGCACCTCAAATTCACTTGTACGTTGTTGACTCGGCTCGCGTGACTCCGTCGACTTGGCTTGCACGGGCTGGTGCTGCAATCGGGGTCCGGATCAAGTCCGTTGAGCGCAGCCAGGCGGATTCTGCGGGCTGGCAGATTCTGCGCTTCTCGTGGGTGGAGGACGACACCGACTTCATTCACCCCGAGAGCATGCAAGTATGGATCCGGAGAGTTGGCGCACGCCTGTTGGTGCTCGGCATGATGGACCCCGAATTGCAAGCGCGTGGTGATGCCTTCGAGTTCGTCTCGTCGATGAGGGTGTCCGGCCCGTAGCATCTCACAGGCGCGTACACGCCGAGGGTAACTAGGGCCGCTCACGCTTGCGGTCCTATCGTCCGCTTCGATCTGATTGACCCACCTGGCCGCCTGATCGCGACGGCCATGGCACCCCTATGGCAACCATTGCCATACACGCCGATTGTCCTCCGAAATGACCCCATGCACTGGCTCACCGAAAACGAGTGGGGCGAACCAGCGGTGCAGGCCTTCCAAGTGGCGAAAACCCCATAGAACCTGTAGTCTGATTGCATCCCGCTGGTGAGGTGCGAGTCCCCCACTCGGAGTGCTGGATGCATTTGCCTGCTCGTCGCCTGCTCCTCGCGGCTCTCCTGACTGCCTCGCCCGCCGCGCTTCTGGCCCAGGAACTCGTCTGCCACGCCGGCGCGAAGAACGCAGCCGCCCCTACACTCGGCCGCGTCGAAACGTGGCCGGCGCTCAAGACCGAACTGTTCATCGGCCCCGACGCACGCGCAACGCTCTTCTCCGACGGCAGCGCCGCCATCATCGATCGCGCCCGGAGCGAACTGGTCCGCATCGACCGCAAGACTGGCCAGGTGAGTGTCCTCGCGCGCAAAGGCGAGGGCCCGCTGGAGATCAAGGCCGCCATCGCGGTGGTCGCCGGCCGCGGTGATTCCGTCGCCGTCATCGATCTCGGCAATCATCGCATCCTTCGCGCGACTCGCAGCGGTCCGCTCGCCACAACCCAACCTTACAAGTTTGCGGGCGCGACCGTGCTGCACGGCATACTCGGCACCGATCTCGTCGAAGTGATCCGGGGCCGAGGCACCCGCGGCAAGGCAGAAGCGGTGGAGCTGAACATTCGGTCGCTGGGAGCCGACAGCGCGCTGGCTCTTCGGACTGTCAAGCTGTCCGATCCGCCGAGCGACGTCGGCATCTTCACGCAAACCGGGATCGGTGCCCGCATCGGCACGTCGCAGCTCGCACTTGCCACGGGCGCGAGTGGCGATGTCAATCTCTTCGGATTGCGCAGCGGTCCGGACCGAGTGGTCCACCTCGAGATCGGCGCTCCGATTCCGACGAGCTCGAGCATGGCGACGCGACTGGTGACGCTGGCCTCCTCACAGTTGCCGGTGGCCTCCCGGCAGGCGATGGTTTCCGGGATCCTGCAGAATGTTCCCACCAACCCTACCTATCCGTTGTTCTCCCGGCTGGTGATCGGCACCGCCGGCAACTTTTGGGTGCAGCGCACCTTCGTCGGGGACGACGCGGGCACGGTGACACCACCAGTCACCTTCTCGCTCAATGACCTGAGTGGCTTTCGCTGGGAGCAGTTCTCCCCGACCGGAGCGCGGTTGGCCGACTGCACGATGCCGACGGACTGGCGAGTGCTGGCAGCAGATGCAGGGTGGGTGCTGTTCGCGCAGGACGACGCTGAGAACACGAGGCTCTTTACCTGGCGCGTGAGGTAGTGGTGCCGGCACGCTGCCAGGGAATTGCCGCTGTTGCGACTCTGCTCGCACTCGCCTCCTGCGGCAGCCCCAAGCTCTCCCCTGACGAAACCGTCGAGTGGCAGGCGCACCCTATATATGAGGTAGGCGCGGCGGGTGCCGGGTCGGTGGAGTTCGGTTCGGTCAGCTCGATCCTCCTTGGCCCCGATGGCGCGTTGTATGTCGTCGACCAATGGAAGTCGGCGATCTCGGTCTTCGATACCACCGGTCGTTTCGTCCGGAACATCGGCCGAGTGGGGGCAGGGCCGGGCGAGTACCGTGATCCGTATTCGATCGCGTGGATGGGGAAGAGTCTCGCCCTCCTCGATCCGCGCAACGCCCGCCTCGGGCTCTTCGACTCGGCAGGCAACTGGGTCACGTCGTGGCCGGCGCCGGGGATCTCGGGTGGGCAAGTCATCCGGCTCTACCGGACGCCGCCGACCGCGTGGCTCTTCGCGCCAGGACACGACGCCTTCAGCGGCACCTTCGTCCAGTACAGCGCCACGGGCTCCAGGGCCTCAACCCGTGTCCTGACGCTCGATGAGCCGCCGAGCCAGGGACGTCGGTGCGTACGCCCGGACAGCGGGACGAACTACTTCTCGCAGCCCTTTGGCGCGACACTCCTCCAGATCCCCGCGGGCGGCACCATCCGCGCACTCGCGCTCACGTCGGCCTACCGCATCGCCATCGTCGGCGCCCTCGGCGACACCCTCCGGGTGATTTCGCGCGACACGCCGCTCGCGCCGATTACCGATTCGGAGTGGACCGCAGCGAATAGCGACTGGGTGAAGTTCCGACAGGAGTGGCCGACGGCAACGTGCGATGTCGGGGAGTTCTCGCGACCGAGCGCCAAGCCGCCACTCGTTCATCTCTTCATCGACGATGTCGGTCGGCTCTGGGTCGAGCGCGCGACACCCACCGGCCCACGATACGATATCTTCTCGACGACCGGGATCCTGGTGGCCACGGTGACCGGGTTGCCGTCGTCAGAAGGGATCGATCCGACGGTGGCTGGTGACAGAATCGCGTTCGTGGGTCACGATTCGACGGACAATCCGATGGTGCGGGTGTATCGGGTGGCGACAGGAGTTCAGAAGCAATGACAAGTCTCACGAAGACGAAGGCCGTTGTTCGCATCAGTCTCGCATCGGGCGGGTTCTGGGCGGTGGGAGGCGCGTGCCTGGGGCTGGCGCTCGTCGTGGCCACGGGGCGACTCTCTGTAGGGGCGTTGCCGGGGAAGGTGCTGCTCATCGCCGTGTGCGCCCTCCTCGCTGGCATCGTGGGTACGCTCGGTGGCGCGTTGTTCTCGGTTGCGATCGCGGCACAAGCCCGGCCCGACAAAGGCGTCGTCCTCACGACGTGGCGCGCGTTGCTCGCCGGCGCCTTCGGCGGCCTCGCGCTGATGCTGCTCCTGCGGCTCGCCATCCGTCCGTTCATCACCATCCCGATCCCGCCTTCCACGGTCATCGGCACGCTGCTCTCGAGCGTGTTCTACGTGGGCTGCGGCGCCTTGACCGGTGGGGTGCTCCTCGGCGTCGCCCGGCGGGCCCGGGTGACGGCGGGGGAGGATGCGCAGGATCAGATAGGGCCGTAACAACCGGACGGACAGCCGGGGGCGACGAAATTCTGTCGCCCCGGGCCTTTCCTTTTCATCGAGTACCTCACACGCGACGCCTGGGGCCTCCGAGCCAGTCCAGTCCCCGACCGCAGACCAAGCACACAGGTGCGCGACACGAGCTTCGGGGACTACACGACTTCGGAGGCCCCAGGCGTCGCGTCTGCCAAAGGTCCTTCGACTTCGCACCCCTCCGGGGTGCTCCGCTCAGGATGACAACCCGGGGCGACGATCTTGCGGACAGGCTAGATATCAGCATGACAGATCCCGGTCCCGTATCACCCGCCGAGGCCGAGCGCTACTACGCCTCCTTCCCGCGCCGCCTCAATGCGCTCTCGATCGATCTCCTGATCCTGATCGCCTACAGCGCGGTGATCTTCGCGATTCTCCCGGCAGGTTCCGCCCAGTCGCCGCTTAGGCCGATTCTCGCCGTGCTCTGGTGGGGAGGAGTCTTCCTCTACGAGCCACTCACCGTGGCTTTCCTCGGCGGCACCTTCGGCCACCAGCTCCAGAACCTCCGCGTCGTCGATAATCGTACCGGCGGCAACATCGGCCTGCCCAAGGCCGTGGCGCGGACGCTCGTGAAGATGCTCCTCGGCATCTTCTCCTTCCTCTCGATGTCCTTCTCGAAACGACATCAGGCGATCCACGACATCCTGACGCATTCGTCGGTGCAGCTGCGCGATCCCGGCAAGGCACAGCCGACGCACTATGTCGTCGGCCCAAAGGCGGGGAGCAGCAGCACGTGAAGCGAGGGCTCCTCGTGCTGTTGTTCTTTGTGGCTTCAAAGCACCTGGCGGCGCAGCAATGCCCGCGCGGGATCGACTACGTGACAACCTTCGGCAGCGACACTATCAGCGTGGAGCACGGCGAATTCCGGAGTGACTCGCTGGTGGGAAGCCTGCTCGGCATGGGCGGCCCGAACCAGTGGAGTTTCGTCCGCTACGAGGCCGTCTTCGGCGCCGATGGAATGTTCCGCGCCTTCGGCCAGGCGATCTGGCCCATCGCCGGAGACAGCGTCAAGGCGCCGGCGCAGGTGAGCGTGGTCTCCTTCGGCCCGCGCACCATTACCGCCACCGTCACCGATGTCAGGCGCGGCGCACAGGTGCAGACCGATTCTGTTGCGGCCGGCACGCTCCCATATATGGACAACGTGCCGTTCTTTCTCGCTGCAATCGTGCGCAGGGTGGTGCTGCTGCAGCGAGACACGGTGCTGATTCCGACGCTCTGGCTGCACACGGGAGGGCATCAGGAAGTGTTCACCGTGGTGAAGCGCGGTGCCGATTCGCTCCAGATCACGACGCCACGGGTGAGTTGGCGAGTCGCCGTGAGCGATGGGCGGCTGCTGGGAGCGTTTCGGAGTGATAGTGTGAGTGTGGCGAGGGGGGCGTGCAGGTAGACGAGAGACGAGAGACTAGAGATTAGAGACTAGAGACTAGAGACTAGAGACTAGAGACTAGAGGTTGTCATCCTGAGCGAAGCACCCCGCAGGGGTGCGCAGTCGAAGGAGCGGAGCGACAGCTCAGCCCTAGCGAGCGCGACCTCTTTTTCGTATCGTGAACTGTCCCGTCACATCACGCGAGCCCCCCTGCTCGGAGCTTCGATTGTCCCTCGCTGCGTCCGCCTCATCGCTCCGCGCGAATCTTCTGCGCCACTCGCTCCTCCCCGCCATCATTGCCTTCGGCCTCCTCCAGCCCGCCTACCCGGTCATCAAGGTCACGGGCGAGCCACCGATCTGGCGCCTTGAGCCGCTGGCCCGTATCGTCTCCCCCGATGGCGTCGGCTTCACGCAAATCGGCAGCGTGCTGCTCGATCCGCGTGGCGGGCTGTTGATCGTCGATCGCAAGGAGCAGGTGATCTATCGCTACGATGATGGCGGCAAGATGCTCGGCACCATCGGCCGCGTCGGCTCCGGGCCCTCCGAGTTCAGGGTGCCGTATGCACTCGGCTGGCTCGGTGACGAATTGATGGTGTTCGACCCGGAGAACGCGCGGATCCTGCGCTGGACGCGCGAGGCGAAGTACCTCGGCCAGATCACGCTGATGAGCAGGGCGGCCGGGGTGACACCCGTCTTTCCGTCCGCCGATGGTCAAGTCTGGTTGCGGCAAAGCGGGCGCGGACCTTCGGGGAATCGTCAGCAGAATTTCACCCGGTTCCCGGGGACCGGTCGAGGCGACACGATCTGGCTGCCCTACAATCCTCCCACCAGGAGTCCCAAGGTACCGACGGGCGGGAACGGGTTTGTCGTCTGTAACATCGGCGGAACGACGACGGAATTCGGCTCGCCGTTCAGAGAGCCGATGGCGCATCGCGTGGTGAGCGGGCAGAGCGAACTCGTGGAAATCAACAGCGTTGGCTATCAGCTGGCGGTGATGAAGTCATCAGGCGATACCATCCGCGTGCTGGAGCACGTCGTTGCCCCGGTGCCGATCAGCGAGGCGGAGTGGCAGATGGGGTTGAAGGACTACAAGGAGTGGTCGGCTGAAAATCCCGCCGCAACGTGCACCGGTCGATTCATACGCCCGGTTGCCAAGCCCGCCATTCGCGATCTCGCCACTGATGACGGTGGTCGTGTCTGGGTCGAGCGTTACATGCGGACGGGCTTCCAGTGGGAGGCGTGGCAAGGGGACAAGATCGTCGGGGCGTTTGCGATGCCCGACAGCGCCAGCAACCTGAACACGGCATTCGGCGGCGATCGGGTGGCGTTCGTGCGGTACCGCGAGGAAGATGGCGGGAGTGAAGTAAGGTTGTACCGGATCCGGCGGTAGGCGATGCTGCAGCTTCTGCGTCAGATCAATGGTATCGCCGAGATGCTGTTCGCGGCGGGCATCGTACTCGTGGTGGGGGTCGGGATGATTGGCGGGCGACGCGGGCTGCGTAATCCGTGGGTCTACATTCCTTTGTCCTGGTCACTGACCGCGCTTTGCTTTGCCTTCTTCATGGCGTACCGGAATGATCTCCCCGACCCGGGTACGACATACCATCGACTCTACGCTTTCCCTGGCCTCTTCACGTTCGTCGTGAGCTCCATCCTGGTTGGGCCGCTTGTTGCGTTGTGGGCCGGGTTCCGTCGAGGTAGCCAGATCGACAGGTTGATCCACGCCCACGAGTTTCCGGTCGACCGCGAGCAATTCTTCGAAGACGCCGAGCGGTATCGTGACACCGTGCGAGCACGTGCGATCGGAATGGTCACCCGCGCCGATCTTGAGGCTCTCCTCCCGCTCGTGCGCCAGACCGGCGGTGCTCCAGGCTATGACTGGCTCACCGTGGACTGGGTGCAGGAGCAGCTGGCTGCGCTGCCGAGCCCGGATGCCGTCGCGGCGTTAGCGAGCCGCGCGAGGTTCAGCGCCTGAATCCGAGGCTATCTTCGAAGGCCACTCCCCTGGAGCCCCAATGAGTCGTCGCTTCCTTGTCGCCATGCTGATTTGTGCTGCAGTAAGCGTTGCCTGTTCCGACACCCCCACCGCGAGCGAGGGAGGCGTTGCGTTCATCCTCGTGACCGGACCGGTCAGCTCCGGGGCAATTGCCAAAGCGAGACTCGTCAACAACAGCGAAGCCAGAATCGAGGTTGGCGCGATCGGTTGCGAAATCACGACCGATCGTCAGGAAGCCGGAGGGTGGACTGAGGTGCCGCGCGGGGATGGCGTCTGTCCCCTGCCAGCGATCTTGATTCCGAGTGGACGCTCCTACTCGTTCGAGTTCGCGGCGCCAGCGACTGCGGGCACCTTTCGGCTGCGGACATCGTCGGGGGCCACGACGATCCTGTCACCACCCTTCCTCGTGAAGTAGGAGCATGAAACCCACCTTCGAAAAGGCCTTCGGTTACCAGGGCGACGCTCTGGATCTCCCCGTCGCCGATGTCGCGGCCGCGCTGCCGTTCTACACGGCGGTGCTCGGATTTAATGTTGCGTCCGAGAGCGACGGGCCGCCGAAGCGGGCCGTGCTTGAGCGAGATGGGATCCAGATGGCGATAGTCGAGAACGGCGGGGATCCTACGCAGGACGGCTGCGCCTTTCACGTGACGCAACTCGAGCTGCTGTTCGAGGAGTTCAAGGCGAACGGGCTCGACAAGGTGTCGGCCAACTTCGACTACGAGACGCACGACGGCAACCGCTTCAAGGTGTTCTATGTGGTGGCGCCGGATGGGCTCTGCTTCTGGTTCGGGGAACGCCAACCGGAGTGAATCCTTTGCGGGGGTAGGGTGAGATGCCGCACATGACGACTCGCTCGGGAGCCGAATGTACTGTTCGCGAGCCACAGGCGATCGCGAGTCGGTGGACGCTGCTGGGGCCGTCCCAATGATGCGAATGAGCCGACTCTTGATTGTGAGCCTCCTGTACGGATGTGCTCGCAACCCGGCACCGAGCGATATCCAGCCAAGCGAGCGTGCGGCAGCGGGGTGCTACTCGCTTGCGGCCGGTGAGTGGATCGGGTCGAATGAGGCACTACTGCGCGCGCCGGCATTGAAGTTCCCCTTGCCGCGGCGAATCCGACTCTATGCTCAGGAGAGCGAGGTGCCGCTTCTCGGTCACTTGCGTCTTGAGCCCCAGCCGCCAAGGGGCAGTGTTTACCAGTCGGCAACGTGGCGCGGGGGGCCGGACAGCCTGGTGCTTGAGTGGTCGATGGAGGGCGGGCTCGGAACCCCGCTATTGATTGTCACACTCGTTCCGCACGGAAAAGTGTATGAGGGGCGACAAAATGCCGAGTCCGACTACATCATTCCAGTGCCATACCGAATCGTGACTGCGCGCCGCACCTCGTGCGGCAGGTGAGCAGTTGAACCAGCCCATCAAGACCTTCCACCAGGACCACGAACAGCACTGGGTCGCCGAGTTGGCGTGTGGCCACAGCCAGCACGTGCGGCACGAACCGCCGCTGATGACGCGGACCTGGGTGCTCACGCCGGAAGGGCGCGCTTCCCACCTCGGGACGACGCTCGACTGCAGCCGCTGCGACGAGGAGGATGCCGGTATCCGCGGACTCTGTGAGGAGGGGGCTGAGGAAGTGCGCGTGCGCCCCGCGAAGTGACCGCCGTCCCCCGAGCGAGGTCAATCCGGATAGTACGACACTCCCTGGGGGGACAATGCGTGTATCAGGTGTGCGGGCGCGGAGCCTCGTGGGGCTCGTGATGTTGCTTCTGTCGGGCGCGGTGACGATGGCGCTGATGAGCTGCAGCTCGCCGTCGCAGCCAACGACGCCACCGCCGCCACCCCCGCCGCCACCGCCACCGCCGCCACCTCCACCGCCACCGCCGCCACCACCTCCGCCGCCACCGCCGCCCGCGCCGGCCGGCACATGGGCGCTGATGCTCGACCGGCCGATCACGTCGAAGTATGAGGGGATCGCGTTTCCGGATTCACTCAACGGCTGGCTGATCTCGGATCGTGGTGACATCCTGCATACCGCCGATGGCGCGGTCACCTGGAACCTGCAGGCCAGCGGTCGCGGCTTCCTGCGGAGTCTCGATTTCCTCGATACCAGTCGTGGCTTTGCGGGCACGCTCTCGGGCGTGCTCTATCGCACCACCGATGCCGGCGCGAACTGGGTCGATATCACCGCGAGTCTGCCGAAGGCGCCGATCGGCTTCTGCGGCATCGCGCACGTGGGGAACACGGTGCACGTCGTGGGGCGCTACCAGAATGCGACCGACTATTTCCGCTCGATGGATGGCGGCGATAGCTGGGTGTACCAGAACCTCAACGCGTTCGCGCAGGGGCTCGTGGATGTTGTCTTCCTCGACGCGCAGACCGGCTTCATTGGCGGGATGGGGCCGAACGCCGTTGCGGGTCAGGGGATGCCGACCATTCTCAAGACGACCGATGGTGGCGTCACCTGGCGGACGGTGTTCACGGGCGAAGGCGCGATCGGTTACGCCTGGAAGATCTTCCCCATCACCTCACAAATCCTCTACGCCTCGCTCGAGAATTTCGACGGCACCAACCGGGTGGCGAAGTCGGTGGATGGTGGCGAGAGCTGGAATGTGCAGATCGTGGCGACGGGACAGGTGCTCGGCACCGCCGGTGGCTTGCAAGGGATCGGCTTCCTCGACGCGAATACCGGCTGGGTCGGCGGGTTCATCACCGGGATGTTTCGGACCACGGATGGCGGGGCCAGCTGGAGCAAGGTCGACCTGACGAGCGCGCTGATCAATCGCTTCCGGCGGCAGGGGAGCACGCTGATCACCGCCGGGACGAAGGGTGTGCTCCAGTACCGTGCGCCTTAGGCGTTCCTCTGGCGGGAGATAGGGGAAGCGGGTAACGTGAAGCGGGTCACCCATTCCCCTCTGCCCGCCGAGATCAGACTATGCGCTCCTTCGCTTCCGAACTTCGTATTGGACTCATCGCGGGTGTGGCGGCCGGTGCGGTCGTCCTCGGTGGACCGCGCCTCGTGACCGCTCTCAACGGCCGGAGCGCGTGGGATGATGTCGCGGCCCCGGCGCTGGGCGATCCGATTGCCGCCGCACGCGCCGCCATCGCGAAGGGCGACGCCGAATTCATCGTGGTGCAGTCGCCGACCGAAACCACGATCCCCGGACTCGGCGCCGCGGGAATCACGCCCACCACGTTGCGTTCCTACCGGATGTATTCGCCGGCGTCGACTGGTTTGCGGGGTGCGCGGTGGACGGCGTTCGAGGCACGGGTGCTGCCTTATGCGGCGGCATACAACGCCGTGGTGGAGACGGCGAGGTCGAGCAGGAGCAGCTGATCACACGCCGCAGCTTCTGCTCTCCGTTGCACGACTTCCCCCACGTCGGAGCACGCCTTGCACTCGATCCGGATTGCCCCGCTCCTCCTTGCGGCAGCTGCGCTCTTCGCGCCTCTCGCGTCGGCGCAGTCGTTGCCGGCGCTGTCGCTCGATCATCCGAAATGGGTGTCTGCCGAGTCGTTCACCTCCGTCAGTGCTGTCCGCGAGCTCAAGGGCGGCGAGATTGTCGTCGCCGACCAGAGCGACGTCGGCGTGTACCTCCTCAGCGCGGTGGGGACGAATCGCCGCAAGCTCGGCCGGGCCGGTGCAGGGCCAAATGAATACGCGAGTCCCTCCGAACTGATTCGACTACCCGGCGACTCGACCTTACTGCTCGATTTCAATGCGCGGCGCTACCTGATCATCGACCCGGTGGGGCGGCTGGTCGCGACGACGCCATTCCCGGCGGGCGCCCCTGACGGTCTGTCGATGATGCGAGGTGCCGACCACGAGGGGCGGATCTATTTCCAGGCGACTGGGTTTGCGGAGTCACCCTCTGGGCTGGTGGCGATCCAGCGGTGGGATCGCCGGAGTGGTCGAGTCGATAGTCTCGCGGTCGTTTTGGTCGCCAACCCGAAACCTTTCGAGCGGACAGTCAACGGGCACACGGTGACCATCCGCCAGCTGGCGCCGTATGCACCGGTGGATGACTGGGCGGTCGCGCCGAGCGGGCGGTTGGCGCTGATCCGGGAGTCACCCTACTTGGTAGAATGGCGCGAGCTCGACGGACGGACAGTTCGCGGGGCCGCGGTGACCGCTGTGCCGGTCGCGGTTACTGATGCGGACAAGAAGGTGCGTGAGCCGCGCGGGCCGCCATTCACGCTCAACTATCCTGCGACCAAGCCGGTGATGCGTGTGGGCTACGCCGTCATCGACCCGGAGGACCGGGTTTGGGTACGTCGGAGCCAGAGCGCCACGGCAACGCAATCGGAGTGGGACATCTTCGATCGCACGGGGAAGCGGCTCGGTTCCAGGATGATTCCCTCGAACATGCGCATCGCTGCATTCACTGCGCGAACCGTCTATGTGGTTCGTCGCGACAGCGATGATCTCGAGTGGCTCGAGGGGTATGCGCGGTAGCTTCTTGCTCGCAGGGCTGATCTTCCTGACTCCGGCCCTGGTTGCGTCTCAGGCATCGCCCGGGGTGCGCTATCGCTCGGCGACGATCGACCAGCGGGGCGAGCTCGTGATCGTGTCGCGCCAGGGGCGCGCGATCCGCGTCCCCAAGCGGGGGAAGCAGACCTCTTTCGGCTCGCCGGAACTCTCGGCCGACAGTACTGCCGTTGCGGTGCCGGCACTCTTCGCCAACTGTTGCACCTCCTATGACATTCCGCTCGAGCTAGTGGTGTACGCGGCGGGGCGGACGCACCGATTCACCGGGGACGGGTTGCCGATCTTCCAGTGGGGCTTTGTTGATGGCGGCAGGCGCGTCGCCTTCGGGCAGGAGCCGGTGCATTTCGGTTGTGAGATCCACTACGAGTTGCACGATGTTGCGTCGGAGAAGTTGGTGGATTCGGCCGATGTGCCGGAGCCGTGCGGGCAGCGGCCGGATCCCGTCATTGGGGAACTCCCGGCGTGGGTGGCGGGGTTGAGGGCGGGGAAGGCGGAGCCGGATTCATCTGACCCGACCGTCCCGAAAACGATGGCCCTCCTCACTGGCACCGTCCGCGACGACCGGGGCAATGTCATCGCTGGCGCCGCCGTAGTGCTCGTTTCGGTCCGAGTCGGCACCGTCACTGATGCGCAGGGCCGCTACACGCTACTCACCCCTGGCACGCCGGATTCGCTGCGCGTTTCTGCGGCAGGCTGGGCGACGGCGACAGGCGCTCTTCCTCGGCTGCAACTGGGGACGCGAACCGAGCTGTCGGTGCGGCTCAAACGACCGACCAGGGTGCCGGTGATCCGCGGCGCCGCACCGCTAGCGCCCCGGACCGGAAGCCAGTAACGTTCATCCGTGCCACAGGTGTAGTTCGGGCCCCCCTGCTTCGAGCGTACCGTGATCGACACTCCGGGTCGTCCCTCCAAATCAGTCGCGTCTTCCGCCGTTGATCGGCGTTCTCCCCCCTCACGAGGTTCCGCCATGCGTGCCCTGCTCCTGGTTGCTGTGGTTGGACTGGCCGCCGTCTCCCTGATGGCCGCGCGTCAGCCGCTGCCGCACGACGGTTTCCAGGTCAGCGTGGAGCGTACGAGCAGCGGCTGGCGCGCGCGCTGCGGTGCCGGGTGCAGCTGGAAGGAACTCTCCTCCGTCTGCCCCGGCGATTGCCGCACCCTGATCGATGCGAACGGGGTGGTCTCGAATGTGAAAGAGGAGAAGACCGACGCGGCCTTCGGCTTCGTCATTACCCGGACGCGGAAGGGATGGCAGGCTGAATCGATTGCCGGCACCAGCTGGAAGCAGGTGGGCTGGAGTTGCTCCGTAGCGTCGTGCCGGGCGAGTCTCGATGCTGCGGGGGTGACGGTAGTGCCGCTCTTCCGGCTCTTCTAATGACCAGCAAACCCTCGACTTCGATCCGAGGGATGCTCCTCATCGGGGTCGTCTACGGCCTCTTCTTCACGCTCGACAGTTTGGTGAGGAAACTTTTCGGGATCGATTCGATGGCGGGGATGGTCGCCATCCATCTCGGCGCCGCCATGCTCGCCATCTCGACGATGTTCCTGTTCGGGATGTTAAAGCCGGACAGGCTGCCGGAGGTCGAACCGATCCCGAAGCGAACCGCTTTTACCATCGTTGTGGTCGGCCTCGCCGTGGTGGTGGTCGCCACCGCGTTCTTCAGGGAATGGTGGCTCGCGATGGAAATGGTGGCGTTCCTTGCAGTGCTGGTGGGCGTCGTAATGTACATGCAGCTCTTCAAGCCGACCTGGGCGTCGGCCTCTGCCCCGCAACCCTTACCCGCAGATTCCCGTGACCTCTCCGATTGACGCCGCCGACCGTTCTGCCATCGACGCCATTGTCGCAAACCTGCAGCGTGCCTGGAACGCTGGCGATGGCGATGCCTTTGCGGTGCCGTTCGCCGAAGATGCCGACTTCGTGAACGTGCGCGCGGACCATCATCGCGGGCGCGGCGCGATCGCGGGTGGTCACAACGGGATCTTCCGGTCGATCTATGCCGGGAGCACGGTGGCGTATCAGGTGAAGAGCGCACGACTGCTCGCTGGTGATATCGCACTCGCCCACGTGCAGGCCGAGTTGAACGTGCCCGCCGGGCCGCTCGCCGGAAAGATCAACGCGCTCTTTTCCGCCGTGCTGCGGCGCACGGCGAGTGGGTGGGAGATCGTGTCGTTTCACAACACCGCGCTTCCGGCGGAGATGTCGCGGTGAGGTGAGGCCTGTGCTGTTCGGCACGAGATTGTCATCGTGTTGCAATGAGAGTGCGACGGCCCCGTCAGGGAGTCGGCATAGCTTGATGGCAACTCGCTGACTCCGAGGTGCCACGATGGACGGCTACAATTTCAGTGCTGCGGCCCGCCGCGTGATCTCGGCGGCCCATCTCGAAGCGGCGGCGCGCGACCACGAATACATCGGCACCGAGCACCTGCTTCTCAGCGCGATCCGGAGGCCGGACGAGGGCGCGGCGCTGTTGCTGGGCCGACTCGGCGTCGACATCCACGCGCTGCGGATCGCGATTGAGGAGCTGGCACCTTCGGGAAAGAAGCCGCTCGATCCCGACCGCGAGCGCCCCTGGACTTCAGGCGGGCAGAAGGTGCTCGAGTTTGCGATGATGTACGCGAGGGAAGAGGGTCGAGTCGAAGTAGACCCCGGGCATCTGCTCGTCGCGTTGCTGCGAGTGGAGAAGGGAATTGCGGCGCAGGTGCTTCGCCGTGCGGGCGTCAGCGCGGAGCACGTCGTGGCCGCCCGCGCGCAGGCCGCCAGCTAGCGGAGGGAAGTGTGCCGATCCAGACCGGGGGCGTTGCCCCACTGATTCAGGTCTTCGATATGCCGATCTCGGTCGCATTCTATCGCGACGTCCTCGGTTTCACGATCGTGGGGCAGTCGGCGCCCGGCGACGATTTCGACTGGGGCCTCTTCCAGCTCGACGGCGCGGTGCTGATGCTCAACACCGCCTATGAGCGCGACGAGCGGCCCGCGGCGCCCGATCCGGCGCGCATCGCCGCGCATCAGGATACCGGCCTCTACTTCGGCACACCCGATGTCGACGCCGTCTACGAACATCTGCGCGGGCACGGTGTGAAGCTCGCGCCACCGATCATCGCGCCGTACGGCATGAAGCAACTCTACCTGCGCGACCCGGATGGCTATGTGCTCTGCTTTCAGGCACCGGCGACGTGAAGCGCGCGCTTGCGGCGCTCCTGATCGTCGTCACGGTTGCCAACTCTCCGCGGGCCGCTGCGCAGGCAACCACGCCCCTCCGCCCTGGCCGTGATTCACTCACGGTGAGTCTGGTCCGGGGTGCGGATACGGTGAAGACCGGGTGGATCCGTGACGAACTTCTCCTTCGCAACGAGAGCGGAGTCGCCACCGTCGTGCGGAATTACGAGACTCAGGACCGGGTACTCGGCAATTCCGTGTACACGGTGCGCGATCGGCTGAGTGATCTTCGCCCCATCAACGCCAGCGCGCACACCTCGCGCGGCGACCTCACGGTCAAATTCGGCCCGTTGCTGGCTTCAGGGTGGCTGCGTTCGCCGTCGGGGGATTCGATCCCGCTGACCGTCGTGCTGCCGCCCGATGCCATCAACTCCTCGACCTTCGACCTGCTGATTCGCGCCGCGCCGCTTCGCGCCGGCTGGGCACTCGACGTCCCCGCCGTGATCGCCGAGTCGGGTGAGGTCGTCCAGCTCACCGCGCACGTCGCAGGAGAAGACGTGATCGACGGTGTGACTACCTGGCGCGTCGAGGGCGTCTTCACCGGCATGCTGGTGACCTTCTGGGTCGCCAAAATTGACCGTCATATGGTGCTCCAACGGATGGCGCCGCCGGGTGGCTTCGTCATCCTGATCCGATCAACGGGGAAGTAGATGGAGTTCGAGCTTGCCGCTGGCATCGCTTTGCTCGAACGTACTCCTGCCACGCTGCGGGCGATGCTCATCGGGCTGCCCGCGGAGTGGGTCAATGCCACTGAAGGGCCCGAGAGCTGGAGTCCGTATGACATCCTCGGGCATCTCGTCCACGGTGAACAGACCGATTGGATCCCCCGGGCAGCCATCATCCTCGCGCAGGGGAGTGACCGTCGCTTCACCGTGTTCGATCGCTTCGCGCAGTTCCGAGAGAGTGAGGGGAAGACAACGACCGACCTGCTCGATGAATTCGACGCGCATCGCAAGGCGAGTCTCGCCACGCTCTCTGGTTGGCAATTGACCGAGGCACAGCTGACGCTCGAAGGGATCCATCCCGAGTTCGGGCCGGTGACCCTGCGCCAGCTCCTTGCGACCTGGGTCGCCCACGACCTCGGCCACATCGCCCAGATCGCCCGCGTGATGGCGAAGGAGTATCGCGAGGCAGTAGGACCGTGGCGCGCGTATCTGCCGGTGCTTGACCGATGAGCGTCGTATCACCTTTCGCCGCGACGACGTCGCCGTGAGTCAGAATGAGTAACGGTACACGCGCAGGTCTTTTCCGAATCAATCTCTTGCTGGTGGTGCTGGGTGCAGTTGCCGGCGCTCTTGCCGGAATCCCGCTCACCTGGCTCGGGAAGATCATCTCGGGCGCGCCGGAGCCGGCCACGCTTGCGACCTATCTCTGGAACGCGCGGGCGATGGCGGTGATGGGGGCGGTCTTTGCGCCGCTACTCGCCTGGTCGACGATGCGTCGGGTGCCGCTGTGGCGCGCTGCGCTCGAGACCGCCGCTGGGGGACTGGTTGGCGCAATCATCGGGATGATGCTGGCCTCAGGCGGATTGATGCTCTTCCTCGCCGGGGCGGGCATCTCCCTCTCCGCGTGGCGCCTCAATCGGGCGTATCCGGAGCGCATGCGTGTCGGCGACGGGAATGCCGATGAGACACCGGCAATCGGAGCATGACATCGTGTTCAACGACTCGTACGTAACGGTACTCGACCGATGACCGCGCCTCGCGCGGCCGCGGCGCTTGCCTTGACGACCCTCGCCGGTGCCTGTCACCAGACTCCGCCGGTGATGTGCACGATGGAGTTCCGGATGGTGCAGGTCGTCGCGGTGACCGAGGCGGGAGTGCCGGTGAGCGGCCTCACCGTGCGCGACAGCGTCTTGCGCACCCGGCACGGTTTCGGGGTTGAGCAGGGGAGCGGCCTTGCGCCCGGCGGCTACCTCGTCTTCAGCGACAACGAGCGTCGGGAACTCGGCGGCAAGCGGGAGAGTGTCCGAGTCATCGGGAGCGACGGCGGGCGCGGATTCGCGGCCGACTTCGTCTTCGAGGCCGATGCCTGTCATATCAGCAAGCGGAGCGGGCCGGACACGGTAATCGTGAGGTAATTCCAGCTGGGGCAGAGCAGGCTCGATGGGACTGTGTGGGCATCGCCGTGGGGAGCGTCAATGGGAGCACAACCCTGCCGACTGTGCGATTCCCTCACCATCGAGGCCTCGCGAGGCCCTCGTGGAGCACCCCGCCATGCATATCCAGCTCAATACCGATCACAACATCAAGGGCACCGAGGCACTCACCGAACAGATTGATGCGTCGGTGTCGGAAATTCTCAACCATGTCGGCTCGCAGGTTACCCGGGTCGAGATTCACCTCAGCGACCTCAACGGCGACACCAAGACCGGCCCGAACGAGATCCGTTGTCTGATGGAGGCTCGCCTCGCCGGTCACCAGCCGATGGTGGTGAGTTACGAGTCGGAGAGTGTGATGCAAGCCGTCGATGGCGCGGCCCACAAGCTCAAGACCGTCCTCGAGAGCACCCTCGCCCGGCTGGCGAGCCGCTAGCTTTCGGACCGAGTATTCACCTGCGAGGTCGCCCTGCCGCTCAGCAACACTCAGATCAGTGCGCTCGCCTGGCTGGCCCTCGGGATCCACCTCATCGTCGGGACGTCGGTGCTGCGCCATCGCAGCCCGGCGTCGCAGCTCGCGTGGGTGAACCTCGCCATGGGCTTCGCGGTCCTCGGCTACTGGGGACGCAACTGGTTCAGCTACCTCTTCCGCGGCATCACCTGGTATCTCAGTGATCAATGGCTGCCGGCGTATGCGCTGGTGGTCTGCGTCGTCGCCGGCCTCACGCTCCTGGGGCGCTATCAGGCAACGGCGTTCCACTGGATCGTCTTCGGTGTCAATACGGTCGTGCTGCTCGGTGCAGCGCTCTTCCTGACCTTCTTCCGGATGACGAGGTTGATCTAGGGTGAATCAGTCGCGCCTGCTCCTCTCCTTTGCCCTCTGTCTCGGGGCCTGCAACTCAACGCCCGCCGCCCGCACCGATAGTGCGCGGTCAGGCCGGGTGATTCGTCTCGCACCACTCGACAGCACCACCGCTCCCCAATGGACCACCGAGCCAGTGTTCACGACCCTCGGTCGCAACGCGCTCCTCGCGGGAGTCGGCTATAGCGTGCGGGCGGTCTTCGCGCCCGATTCCACGCTCTGGGTTGCCAACGCCAGTGAAATTGTCGTGCTGCATCGCGATGGCGCACTCGCACGCACGGTAGGCCGCGCGGGCGACGGACCGGGTGAGTTCCGCGGGATCCTCTCCCTCGGCCTCGGCGGTGATGGCACCATCTACGCGAGCGAACTTGGGAGCGGGCGATTCACGCGACTGCGGACGTCAGGGGGCGTCGCTCAGTTCATTCCGCGTATTACCAACGCCTCAGCGGGGCGCGAGAACGAGCCGGTGACCGCGCTCGACGACGGCCGTTCCCTCGGCATAACGTGGCAGTCGCGTCCGAATGTGAATGTGTCGGATGGGATCGTCGACGGACCGTATCACCGGGAGCGGGTCACCCTCATGGCATACGATTCCACCGGTGCGGTCGGCGACACGCTCGGCGTATGGCCTGGCCTGCAGCGGAGTGCAGGGCTGCCGATCCGATTCGCGCGCGGAGTGGTCTATGATGGCCGAGGGAATCGAACGGCGATTGGTGTGAGTGACTCGGTTGACATCACCTTGTTTGATGGGGCGTCACTCGTGCGGCGGCTGGTAGGGCCTGCATCACTCAGAGCGGTCACGCCAGCCGATCTCTTGGCATGGCGCGAAGGGGTCAAGGCTGAGATGCAGGATCTCGCGGCCTTTCTCATCAAGGCGAACGACGAGGGGCCCGCGGTGGCGACGCTGCCGACGGTCGGTGGTGTGGTGATCGATGACGAGGGAAATCTCTGGATCGGAGAGTTCGCGGTGCCGAAGCAGGCTTCGCGACGGTGGCATATCTACTCTGCCGAAGGAAAGGCGCTGGGTGTGGTGGAACTGCCCGCGCTCGCGCCGGCCTTCCTGACGACCCATACCGAGCTGCTCGACGTCGCCCAGGGTCGTCTCGCGCTGTTGCGCGAGATGCCCGATGGCGAGCTGGTCGTGGAAGTCAGGAATATCCGGCGTTAGCATTACTGAATGATCGACGAAGCCAGTGTAACCCTCGATGTCGCCACCCCCAGCGACCAGCTCCTCCTCGCAAACCTGCTCGAGCTCTACATCCACGATTTGAGTGCGGCCTTCCCCGACGTGGTGCAGGGTCCTGATGGCCGCTTCGGCTACAAGTGGCTGCCGCTGTACTGGTCGGAGCCGGATCGCCGGATGCCTTTCATCATTCGACATAGGGGTACGGTGGCGGGTTTCGTACTGGCGACGCGCGGGTCACCTTCGTTCGACGACGCGGCAGTGCTCGATGTTGCCGAATTCTTCGTCTTGCGGCGCTTTCGGCGCGCTGGCGTGGGGCGCGCGGCGGCTCGTCTCCTCTGGCAGCGGATGCCGGGGCACTGGGTGGTCCGGGTCTCCGAGGGGTCGCCTGGGGCGTTGCCGTTCTGGCGAGAAGTCATCGGCGAGTTCAGCGGTGGGAGCGCCATGGTATCGGTCCGACCAGGCGATCCCCATCCCCAGCACGTCTTCGATTTCGTGAGTGCAGGCTAGCTCGCAACGGCGGGCCCGCGATTGACTCGCGCGATGTGACACCCGGCTTCGCCGTGCCGCAGATAGAGGTGGTCGACATCGGGCTGATCCAAGAGCCGCTCGATGACGGTTTCGATTCCGTCACCAGTCGCTCGTTCCGTTGCTACGACCCGACTCCTCGGGGCGCGCGCCTCGAGAAAGAGTGGCAGCGAGCGGAGACCCGGCGGGAAGCCCGCGCCGGTGTAGCGGGTGCAATCGTGGGCGTGGATGAAGACGGGGCCCGGCGCGCCGAGGCCACCGGCTTCTGCGGGGCGGTAGGTGAAGAGCAGCCGCTCGTCGAGGCCGACCTGGAAGAGATCGAGGCAGGCGCGGCAGGGTCCGGTCCCCTTGGCCACTTCGCGCACGGCAGGGTGGCCGTACTCGGGCGAGCGGAGGGTGGATCGGACTTCGCGGGTGAGGTCATCGGGGAGGCCGGTCAGGTGGAACGCCATCATTGCATCGGATCCTGAAAGAGTGTGCCCCAAGTATTCTTCGAGTGCGCGGGTGCGGCCACCGCGGAATGGACGGGTAATTTCTCCCTAGCCTGAGAGCTCCCCATATCGTGACCGTCCTCATCGTCGGCGCCGGCCCTACCGGCCTCGCCCTCGCGCTCTGGCTCACGCGCTTGGGCGTCGCGGTGCGCATTATCGACAAGACGGCGGAGCCAGGGACCACATCGCGGGCACTCGCGGTGCAAGCGCGCACACTCGAGTTCTATCAGCAACTCGGCTTCGCCGACCAGGTCGTCGATGCAGGACTCGAAATCGCCGGGATCAACCTCTGGAGCCGCGGGAAGCAGGTCACTCACGTGCCGCTCACCGGCCTCGGCGCCGGACTCTCCAGGTTCTCGTTTCCGCTGATCTATCCGCAGGACGCCCACGAAAAGCTGCTGATCGCCCAGCTCGCCTCACTCGGTGTGCACGTCGAGCGCGAGACCACGCTGCTGCGATTCCGTGAGCACGCAACGGGTGTCAGTGCGACGATCGGGCACGCCGACGGCCGCGAGGAGGAGATGGAAGCGGCGTACATCGCCGGTTGCGACGGGGCACACTCCACCGTGCGCGAGGCGCTCGGGATCGGCTTTCCCGGCGGCACCTACTCGGGATACTTCTACGTCGCCGACGTCGAGGCTGGCAACCAGGCGTATCCCAACCAGATCTCGGTGGACATCGACGATGGGACATTCCTCGCCATCTTTCCGCTCACGTCCAGCGGGCACCTGCGGCTCATCGGCACGGCTCCGGAACAGCACGGCCGCGCACTGACATTCGATGACGTGAAGGGGCGCGCCGTCGACTCGATGCAACTCGATATCGCGGCGGTCAACTGGTTCTCGACCTATCGCGTGCATCATCGCGTTGCCGACCACTTCCGGAGCGGTCGCGCCTTCCTCCTCGGCGACGCCGCGCACGTCCACTCGCCGGTGGGCGGGCAGGGGATGAACACCGGTATCGGTGACGCTGTGAACCTCTCGTGGAAACTTGCGAGTGTGCTCAACGGCAAGGCGGCCAGCTCACTGCTCGCCAGTTACGAGCCGGAACGCATCGCCTTCGCACGTTTGCTGGTGGCAACGACCGATCGTGCCTTCACGGTGGTCACCGATCCGAGCGGCTGGGCGAACTTCGTCCGGCTGCGGCTCTTTCCATTGGTGGCGCCGTGGATCACGCGGATTCCGGCCGTACGCCGGCGTCTCTTCCGCACCGTCTCGCAGCTGATCGTCAGCTACCGCGACAGCGCGCTGAGTGCCGGTGCAGCAGGCGAGGTACACGGCGGTGATCGCTTGCCCTGGGTCGACCTCGGTGGCGGACGGGACAACTTTGCCCCGCTGCAGTCGCTGGGCTGGCAGGTACATATATATGGACATGTTCCAGATGCGCTCCGGGCCGAGTGCGGCGCGCTTGGGCTGAATGTGCACGGCTTCGATTGGGAGCCGAAGATGGCGGAAGCCGGCCTGAAGCAGGCGGCACTCTATCTGGTGCGCCCGGATGGCTACGTAGGACTTGCCGACGAGCAGGCCGATCCAGCAACACTCCGGCAGTATGTCGAAACTGTCCGCAACATCAGGAGTCACTCGTGAGCCGTCGTCATCTCGTTCTGTTTGCCGCGCTCCTGCTGCCTGGCACCCGGGCCGAGGCGCAGCAGCCACTCCGCTCGGGGAATCCCATCCTGAAGGGGTGGTACGCCGATCCTGAAGCGCATCTCTTCGAAGGGCAGTACTGGATCTACCCGACATATTCGGCGCGCTACGGGCAGCAGACCTTTCTCGATGCCTTCTCATCGAACGATCTGGTGACCTGGACGCGGCACGAGCACGTGCTCGATACCGCGAATGTGAAATGGGCCCACAAGGCGGTGTGGGCGCCATCGATCATCGAGAAGGAGGGTTGGTACTACCTCTTCTTCGGCGCCAACGACATCCAGAGTGACAGTGCCCTTGGTGGCATCGGCGTGGCGCGATCGCGCTCTCCATCCGGTCCCTTCATCGACTATCTCGGCAAGCCGCTCATCGACAAGTTCCACAACGGCGCGCAACCGATCGACCAGAACGTCTTCCGCGACAAGGATGGCGCCTACTACATCCTCTATGGCGGCTGGGGGCACTGCAACATCGCCCGGCTCAACAACACCTTCACTGGTTTCATCCCCTTCGCCGATGGCACGGTCTTCAAGGAGATTACACCGAAGGGGTACGTCGAAGGGGCGTACATGCTGCTCAAGGACGGCAAGTACTACCTGATGTGGTCGGAAGGGGGGTGGACCGGGCCGGACTATGCGGTGGCGTATGCCATCGGCACTTCACCTTTCGGGCCGTTCGAGCGGGTCGCGAAGATCCTGCAGCAGGATTCGACTGTGGCACGCGGGGCAGGGCACCACTCGGTGCTGCACGTACCGGGATCGCCGAAGTGGTACATCGTCTATCACCGGCGCCCGCTCGAGGAGACCGACCGCGATCACCGGGTGGTGAGCATCGAGGAACTCCACTTCGATGCGAAGGGGATGATCGAGCCGGTCATTATTACCCGCGCCGGAGTCAGCGCGGACCCGATTTCGATCGGTGGAAGGCGAAATGCAGCCGCGGGTAAGGCTCGCCCTCAGGACTGATGTTGCCAATTCCCCCGAAGCGTTGCTCACCCCGAAGGCCTTCACCCAGGGCCTTCGCCTCGAACAGGACGACGGCACGGGGGCGCATTCCATTCATGAAGCCGTAAGTGAAGCCGCCAGGGGTCATCTTGAGATAGGTCCAGCGCTGGACGAGCTCTCGACCACTGGCATCGTGATTGATCGTTTCCCCGACCAGGCGCCCGTCCTTGACGCTGATGCGGAGGCGCTCCCGACCGTCGTGGGTCTCTTCCTCACCCATCCAGAGGTCGCCCTCCCATTCGCCGAGATATGGCTTCATTGCTTCAATCGGCGGGAAGGGCGTGGCGAGCAAGCCCTCGATGGTTTCGGCCGGTGCTGTCCGCTGCGAGAGGGCGGCGATCCGCGCACGCTGCGCCTGGTCATCAGCGGGAACGCCGTACCCACGTGAGTACAACTCGTAGGCCGCTTTGCTCTCGTTCGCACGACCCTCGGCGAGCAAGTCGTGGTACACATCGTTCAGCAGCTTCTTCGGGGGGATGATGGCGGCACCGAAGTGCGAGGCCAGGGTGGCATAGTATGGGAGCGCCCGGGTCGCCGGCGAAGTCGGAGCGGCGATCATGGAGTAGTCCGCAAAGAGTTCGCGCAGGCCGAGGTAGGCGGCCGGCATCACCACGGACTCGTGCGACTCGTGGACCAGATGCTCACGGTGTAGTAGCCAGTTCGCGGGTGCGGCCCTGGTCAGCGCGCTCCAGGTGGCAGCAGACCAACCGTAGCGCGCTTCGAACGAGGCATAGCGGAGCGCAGGGCCCTTGGCGGCGGCCCGGGCGGTGAGACGCTTTGCAATCCAGTTGTCGCCGAGCGCAACCGGTGTATCGATCGCAAGCACACAGAGAAAGGTTGACCTCGTCGCGGCAAGCCAGGTGGCAAGAATTCCCCCGGACGAATGCCCGATGAAAGTGCGAGGCAATCCCCCGCGAAATTGACGATCGACGGCCGGCAGCAATTCGCGTTCGATGAAGTCCAGGAAGCGGTCACCGCCTTCATGCGTCGTGCTGCCACTCACCGAGAGACCGGGTGGCGTCAGGTCACGGAGCCGGTTGGAGTTCTCGATGCCGATCAGGACCATCTCCGGTATCTGGCCGGTCAGGGCCAGTTGGGAGCTGACTGCCATCACCGGGGCCAGATTGAGTTCGCCGTCTACGACGACTGCCACCGGGTACCTGCGGCTTGCGCCGGTCTTCTCGTATGACGCTGGAAGCGCGACGAAAATGCGTCGGGTCTCCTTGAGTATTGCGGAATTGATCAGGAATGCCCGAGCCGCAGGCGGCTGGCTGCCGGGGATGGCGCCGCGAGGGTCGACAATCAGGGCTGGCCCCTGTTGGGCTGTTGCCGACCCCAGGATGGTGGGGCCGACGGTCACCAGGAACGCGATCAACAGGGTCAAGCGCATGCGTCGTCCTCGAAGTGGGTGAGGAAGGGACGCGCCTCGGCCGGCCGGAGGGCAATGGTGGGGTGACGAATGCGCGGAATTCGGGGGTGAAAGGAGTCGAGGTGCGCTACGACGACAGCTGGTTCGCGTAGGCCTCGACGATCTCGACCCGGTTCTTGCCCGCCGCTTTGGCAGAGTACATCGCACTGTCGGCCCGCTGGAGGATGGCGTCGGGATTCAGGTCGGCTCCGTCGAACAGGGTCCCGCCGATCGAGCAGCTGCAGACGTCGATTTCGAGAACCCCGTCATCGGCCGAGCCTGTCGTGCCGAGGTGATACGGTTGGGAGAGCACTGCGCTGAGGTTCTGGCTTACGGACCGCAGGTTGACCAGCGCTTCGTCCCGGTTGCGGCCGAGGTGACTCAGGACCACCACGAACTCATCGCCGCCGAGTCGCGCGGCCATCTCCATCGCACGAATCGAGGCCAGCAGGCGCTGGGCAACTTCCTGGAGCACGAAGTCGCCGCACTCGTGTCCGTGGACATCATTGATCGTCTTCAGGTTGTCGACATCGAGGAACAGCACGCCGCCGTACTCCCCCAGGCGTCGGCTCGCGAGGAGCCGTTCAGCCAGCCTTTGCATGATGCGCCGCCGGTTGGGGAGCTGAGTGAGCGGGTCGATGCCTGACAGGCTCTCGAGTTCGTGTTCGTTCTGATGTGTGGCGAACTCGCCGAGCCATGCGACGAAGAGCACGGTGAAGATCATCGTGCCGAGGTAGCCGGCCTTGAACGCCGCAATAGTCTGTCGGGGCAGGACGAAGAGTGACGCCTCGGGATCGACGCCGACATAAGCCGACCAGGCGAAGGCACCGATGTTGAGGACGACCAGGAAGGCGGTGCTGCGCCAGTCGCGCAACGGAAAGATCGCGATGGCGATCATCGCGATCACGATGAAGATGTAGTGGAGGCCGAGGAAGGAGCCGCTCACCAACGCGACCGTGGCGCCGACCATGCCGGTCAGGGTGAGCGCGATCGCCCAGCGAGCGATGGTGTACTCCCCTCGCCGGTTGAGCCAGGGTGTTCCGCCGGCGATGACGAATGCCGGGAGGTGAATCGCCGTGGACCGGATCAGGGCGGCATTGCCGCTCACCAGATAGGCGATGTCAAAGCCGAGCATGAAGAGGATCGCGAGGAGGGCGACCGTATTGACGTAGAGGATCTTGCGGCGGAGTGAAAAACTCTGGGTCCGATCGGCGCCCCAGTAGAGCCAGGCCATCAGCCGATATCCCAACATGAGCGCGTCGTTCCGGGGTAGGAGTGTACAGAATCTACACGCCTGCGGGGCCGCTGTGCGCCCGCCGCACCGCATTCTCGTCCCCCGGGAAATCGCCGACAGGCCCCACTCCCGAGCCGAGACCTGCCATGATCCCAGCGATCACTGATGCCGACCCGATGGCTGCGCTCAAGGCGCGCCTCAAGACGATGTGGGAATCGGGCGACTACAGTCACTTCGCCCGATTCATGGATCCTGGTGCCCAGGAATTTCTGGAGCGGCTTCAGGTCGCGCCGGGCACCCGGATGCTCGATGTGGCGTGCGGCGCGGGGCATCTCGCGATCGCGGCTGCCGAGGGTCGCGCGGAGGTCACCGGAATCGACTTCGCCTCGAACCTGATCGGCCGGGCACGGAGCCATGCAGCAAGTGCCGGCGTGCAAGTACGGTTCGACGAGGGCGACGCCGAGCACTTGCCGTACGCCGATGGCGAGTTTGACCTGGTCGTGAGCCTCATTGGGGCCATCTTTGCCCCGCAGCCCGACCGGGTCGCGGCCGAGATGCTGAGGGTCTGCCGTCCTGGCGGCAGGATCGTGATGGCGAACTGGACGCCGGAGGGCCACATCGGTCAGATGTTCCGGATCCTGGGCGCATATCTGCCGCTGTCCCCGTTGATGCCATCGCCGATGAAATGGGGTGACGAGTCGACGCTCCGCTGGCGGTTGAGTCGGGGGACGACCTCCCTCAAGGTGACCCGTCGGATGTATCCGATGCATTTTCCGTTTCCGCCGGCCGAGGTGGTCGAGTTCTATCGCGAGCACTACGGCCCGGTCAACCGCGCATTTGTCTCACTCGACAGCATCGACCAGCAGGACCTGCGATACGATCTCGAAGAACTCTGGACGCGTCACAATCGTGCAATCGACGGGAGCACCGAGGTGCAGGCGGAGTATCTTGAGGCGGTGGCGGTGCAGGGGTGAACTGTGGTCTTCATGGAGGACCCATGCCTTCTAGAGCAGCAACCCATCCCAACGCGGCGGCTTTTCCGCGCGGCGTCTCCGGCCCCGCGCTGCGTGCACTGCACAACGCCGAGATCGCCTCCATGGCGCAGCTCACGCAATGGCGCGAAGCCGACCTCACCAGACTGCATGGGATGGGCCCCAAGGTGATGGGAATCCTCAAGGCGGCGCTGGCGGAGCAGGGGAAGTCGTTGAAGGGAGTCTCTAGTCTCTAGTCTCTAGTCTCTAGTCTCTAGTCTTCCTTCCCCCTTTTCCCTTCTCCTATGCTCCCCTTCATTGCAGATTGAGACATGCCCTCACCGGAGTCAGTGCCGATGCTTTCTCTCGTCGTCTGGGCGATGCTGACCGGAATGGTCACCGGCGGCGTCTGGGTGGCGATCGTACTCAAGCAGCATCAGAAGAAGCTCGAGGGGTATCAGCCGGAACTGCTCTCCAGGATGGAGGAGCGGCTCGAGATGCTCGAGAGCGTGGAAGGCAGGCTCGCCGAGATGGAGGAGCGCCTCGATTTCACCGAGCGCGTCATCAAGTCCGACCCGGAGCCACCGAGGCTCCCGCCGCAATCCTGATTGTTGCCTCAGCTGCTGACGTCCTGTCTTTCCCTCTGGAGCAGTCCTGATGCCCCATCGCTTTCTCCTGAACTTCACTCCGACGGGGATGATCCCGACCAAGGCGATGACGCCGCACGTGCCGATCCTGCCGCACGAGATCGTGACCCAGGTCGATGAAGCCGTCGCGCTTGGCGCGAACATGGTGCACCTGCACGCGCGCGATGCGACGACCGGCAAACCGACCTACCAGAAGGAGATCTATGCCGAGATCGTGGGCGGGGTGCGCGAGCGTCATCCGGAGCTGGTGATCTGTCTGTCGACCAGCGGTCGCGATTTCCCGGGCTTCAATGAGCGCTCCGAGTGCCTCGATCTCACCGGCGACCTGCGCCCCGACATGGGCTCGCTCACGCTGAGTTCGCTCAACTTCAATGCACAGGCGAGCATGAACTCGCCCGACATGATCCAGTCGCTCGCGAAGAAGATGCAGGACAACGGGATCAAGCCCGAACTTGAGGTCTTCGATCTCGGGATGATCAACTACGCCCACTACCTGATCAAGAAAGGGTTGATCACGCCGCCGTACTACTTCAATCTCATCCTCGGCAACATCGCGTGCGCCCAGGCGAACCTCCTCTCGCTCGGATTGATGATCAAGGAGCTGCCGGCCGAGTCCTTCTGGAGTGTCGGCGGCATTGGTGACTCGCAGCTGCGGATGAATGCGATCGGTATCGTCGACGGCGGCGGCGTGCGTGTCGGGCTCGAGGACAATATCTATCTCGACGACGCGCGAACGAAGCTCGCGACGAATGCCCAGCTGGTGCGTCGTGTCATCGACATCGCCACGGTGATGGGCCGCACGCCCTACTCGCACGGCGAGGCGAGGGCCGAGCTGGGGTTGCAGTAGGGTGGCGTCGCGGATCGGACAACTCGTCCGGAGCGCTCGCGAGCAGGGCGTGGTCATCACCCTGCGACATCTGCGCCGGAAGGCGGGGATGCGCTTCGAGCAGTTCTACTGGGTGCGGGAGCTGTTGCCCGAGGCGATCCCTGAGGCGTACCGCCAGATTCCGGAGGGCTACGAGCTCGTCACGCTTGACGACCGCGACTTTGAATCGCTTGGTCGCTGGCAGGGCAGTGGCGAGAATGCCTCCCCGGAGCTGATGCGCGAGCGCGCCGGTCAGGGACACACCTGCCTCGGGATGAAACGGGGCGGGGAAATCGTCGCCTTCACGTGGTTTGCGCTCGACCGTACCCAGACAGTACTCTATCCGAAGGAGATGGCGCCCAACGAGGCGTATCTCTTCAACTCCTATGTGTTGCCGGCCGAACGTGGGAAGAACCTCGCCGTGATCATGCGGTATCAGAGCTACCAGGTGCTTCGCACACTGGGTCGCGATACCCTCTACAGCATTACGGTGAAAGCGAACACGGCGTCGTGGCGGTTCAAGCAGAAACTCGGGGCGCAAAAGGTGTTCTTCATGGTCTACCTCTGTCCGTTCAGGGGCGTGGAATTCCGATGGACCCTGAAGCGATATTCGCTCGCGACGTCTTGATCTGCATCGCGATCGACCGATACGTGCAGTGAGGGCGCCGCGAAGCGTCTCCCTTTTTCTGGACTGATACCGCGCAGTACCCTCCGACAGGAGCAGTGCCCCATGCCGATCTGGAAGGAACAGACCCCTACTCGCAAGGAGCCGACCCCGATGCCACCAGAAGCCGCACCGGCGCGTCCCGTGGCGCCGACCGCCGACCTTTCGATGCCATCCTCGGCGCCCGCGCGGCCGATCGGTCGCGAGGCGAAGGAGTCGATCATTGCCGCCGACCTGACGATTGAAGGGAAGATTGAAGGGAGTGGCCACGTTCGCATCGCGGGCAAGTTCAAGGGCGACGTGAACGTGCAGGGCAACGTCACCATCGAACATGGCGCCAAACTCACCGGCGGCGTGCGCGCGAACACCGTCATCATCGCTGGAGAACTCGAAGGCAATATCGAGGCGGCCTCGCGAGTGGAGCTCGTCGAGAGCGGCATCCTCAATGGCGACCTGAAGGCGGGCTCGCTCACCGTCGCCGCTGGCTCGCGGATGCGCGGACAGGTGGAGTTCGGCTGGGATGAGAAGGGCACTTCCCACTCATGAGCACCGCGCGCCCGGGCGCACCGGGGGCAACCCGTACCTGTCCACACTGTCGCGCCACCATTCTCGAGAGTGCGGCAGTCTGTCCCTCGTGCAAGCATCATCTGCGCTTCGACCCCAAGGCAGCGGCCCGTGCCGCTGCCGCGGCCACCTCGACACCACTCAAGGTGGTGGGGACGATCACCCATCCCGCCGGGGCGGACCCGGCGGAGTATTCGGTTGTGGTATCCATCAGCAATGAGAAGGGCGAGGAGATTGCGCGGCAGGTCGTCGGCGTCGGCGCGTTGCACCCTCAGGACAAGCGTACCTTCACCCTCGCCGTCGAGTTGTTCGGCACCAATTCCTGAGTGCGCTAGCTGGCCGCCACGAGGTCGAGTTCCTCCGGGTGGCGCTTGAGCCAGCTCTGGACGAACGGACAGGTCGGAATCACCCGCAGTCCCTGCGCTCGCGCATGGTCGAGGGCGGCGCGGGCAAGGTCATTCGCGACCCCGCGACCGCGCAGTGCAGGATCGACCTCGGTGTGGAGCAGATCGATGACTCCGGGGCCAGCTTCCCGATAGGCCAGCAATCCTCTCGCTTCCCCCTCCGTCACCACGAACCGATGCCGGGCCTCGTCGTGAACGACTTCCATCGTGCACCTCCTCGATTCGAGTCTTCCCCAGAACGATAGCCTCCCCGCCGCGCTTGCCCGCAGGGACCGAAGGGCGATAGGATGCCGGAAGAGACGCTGCCATCCCCCGGGGTCGAGGTCGCACCTGATGCCGTTTACGCACGAGATGACGCCGACCCTGATCCGGCTCGACTTCACGGGGACGGTCACCAATGAAGATCTCCTCAGGGTAGGCGCCGTCGCGGCGGAGCTGGAAGCGGGGCTTGCCGTGATCCCCGGCCGGATTGTGGACTTCACATCGTCCGAGGGGCTCGCGATCTCCTTCAACGGCATCCTGGCCCTGGCCGAGACGCGGCGAGCCCGGCGCTACCCCAATGCCTTCAGGACTGCGATCCTGGTCAAGAACGATGGCCAGCGCGGCTTCGCGAGGATGTTCCAGACCCTGATGAGTCACTCCCAGGTTACCGTGGAGATCTTCGACACCGCCGAGGCCGCCTTGGCCTGGCTCGCCGAGTAAGCGGACGCCGCTCCTGTCCCGCCTGGGCGCCCGAACCCTTTTGGGGAAGCCGGTGTCCAACCCCTCCAGAGCATGCTCACTCCCGTGATGGCGCCCAGTCCGCAGGTGGGCGACGACGAACGGTCGGTCATCGCCCGCACTATCGGGGGCGACCGCGCCGCGGCCCGCGCCCTCTATGACGCGCACGCCACGCGTGTCCACTGGCTGGCCTACCGGATCTGTCGTGACCGCGACCTTGCGGCGGATCTGACCCAGGACGTCTTCGTCCAGGTGTTTCGGAAGCTGGAGAGTTTCCGGGGCGAGTCGGCCTTCAGCACCTGGCTGCATCGGGTGACGGTGACGACCTGTCTCAACACGCTGCGGAAGGTCAACCGGCAGCGGTCACGGGAAGCGGAGCTCGACGACACGGTGCAGCAGATGCCTGCCCGGGTCGAGGGACTCGGACATGATGTTCGTGAGGCGCTCGCCCGGGCGATCGACGCCTTGCCGGAAACGTTGCGAGTCGCGCTGGTGATGCACGCGATCGAGGGCTTCACGCACACCGAGATCGGGGCGACCCTCGGCATCGCGGAAGGCACCAGCAAGCGAAGAGTGTTTGATGCACGGGCCAGGCTGCGCGAAGCTCTGGCAGATCATCAGGAGGAGTTGTGACGATGGACGAACGACGGCTCGATGAATTGCTCACGGAAGCGAAGGGGACCTATCGGGTGCCACCCGCGCCACCGCTCGACGAAATCTGGCAACGCGTCGAGGCCGAGGCGTTCGCGGACGCGCCGGTACGATCGATCCGGAGCGCTGCGGGCTGGCGCCGGACGCAGTGGGCCGGGTTCAGCGGGGCCATCGCGGCGGCCCTCCTGATCGGTGTCTTCATCGGCCGGAAGAGTGCGCCCAGTGCGGTGACGCCGCAGGTGGCTGTGCTGGCGCCCACCACGCCGCGTGCGGCCTCGACCGATCCGTATCAGCGCGCCACGGATGAGCTGCTCGGCCAGTCGGCGGTGTTGCTCGCTTCGTTGCCGCAGGAAGGTGGCCGTTCGGATGCCGATGTCCGCTTCGCCGACCAGGGTGCCCAGTTGCTGACCACGACTCGCCTGCTACTGGACTCGCCGGTGGGCGGCGACAGCAGGATGCGAACACTGCTCGAGGATCTCGAACTCGTGCTGGTGCAGGTGACGCGGATCCGCTCGCAGCACCACCAGGACGACCTGTTGCTGATTCACGACGCTCTCGACCAACACGATATCGTGCCGCGGATCCGTTCCGCCGTGGCGCGCAACGCTCAGCGCTTCAACTAGAGGACTCGACGATGCATCGCTCCCTGTACCCGCTGTCGTTGCTGCTCGCGACCGCTCTGCACGCTCAGACGCCGGTGCGTCCGACCCGGCCAGCGCCGACCCCGGCCCCGGCGCCGCGTGCCGCAACGGTGATTTCCACCGAACCGTTCACGCTGCGCTACGAGCTCGATCACGCCCTTGCGCTGTCGAGCGATGCATACACCTCGATCGAGGGGCTGCGGAGCTACTCGCTCTCCAACAGCATCAGCAGCGCGCTTGCGTATGCCGACGCGAGGTATTCGTTCAACGATCTCGCGCCGATCTCGTACAGCTACTCGTTCGATTCCTTTCGTGAATCGCCGCGCGCGTCGTGGGCGCCGGATGATCCGGCCGACTCGGTGTACCGGGCAGCACGCGAACAGCTCAATCGCGGTGACTACCGGCGGGCGGCCGCGTCCTTCGCCGAGATCACCCGGAAGTTCCCGTCGTCGGTCTATGCGGTGGATGCACCGTACTACCAGGCCTTTGCGCTGTACCGGATTGGCGGCACCCCGGAGCTGCAGGAAGCGCTGAGCGTTCTGGCGAATTTCCAGCCGCAGGAGAATCAGCGGAAGGCACCCGTCAACTACAGCGGCAACGGGCCGAATCCAGTGACCACCGTGAACTGGCGTTCCTCCACCTCGCGCGGTGATGCCGATGCACTTGCCGCGCGCATTGCTGGCGTACTGCAGAGCCGCGGCATGGGTGACAACGCGGCGGTCAAGAAGGCCCTCAGCGCTCGCGGCGATGCCTGCGATCGCGAGGAGCAGTCGGTCCGGGCCGAGGCATTGAGCGCCCTGATGCAGAGCGATGCCGCCGCCGCGCGGCAGATGGCGACGAAGATTCTCGCGCGCCGTGATGAATGTTCGGTACAGATCCGCCGGTCGGCGCTCTTCCTCGTGGGTAACCAGAACGATGAAGCTGCCACCGCGACGATCGTGGGTGTTGCCCGCAACGACCCCTCGATGGATATCCGCACCGAGGCGGTGACCTGGCTCGGCCGGTTGCCTGGCGATGCGGCGCTCACGGCGCTTGAAGAGATGGTGCGCAGCGATACCGGTCGGATCCAGCGCGTCGCGGCGAGTGTGCTTGCCTCCAGTTCCAATCCGCGGGCGCGAAACGCGATGCGCGGCCTGATCGAAAAGAATGACGCGCCGGAGTCGCTCCGGATGGCGGCCATCGACGGGTTGCGTGGAGACCGGATGACGACCGAGGATGCTGCGTGGCTGCGGTCCATCTACCCGAAGATGACCAGCGCTCGGGTCAAGGAACGGATCGTGTATTCGCTGAGCCGGGTTGGCGGCGACGCCAACGTGACCTGGCTCACGAACATCAGCCGCAATGAGGACGAACCGATCGATGCCCGGCGCCGGATCATCGCGGTGCTCGGCGAAACGATGGATATCGCAGCGCTCGCCAGGCTCTATGATGCCTCGGCGCAGGGCGGGGTCCGCGAGACGCTGATCCAGGCGCTCGCCAACCGCAAAGAGCCGGCGGCGGTGGACAAGCTCATCGACATCGCCCGGAACGGGACCGATCCGGGGATGCGCCGGATGGCGATCTCGGTGCTCGCCCGCAGCAAGGATCCCCGCGCCAACAAACTCCTGCTGGAGCTCCTCGACAAGTGAACACTTCTCTCCGCTTCCTGGGGCTGGCCGCGATCGCTGCGGCCATTGCCCCTGCCGCAGGCGCGCAGACGCTCGAGCGTCGCGTCGCCGGTGCGGCCGACGGGCCGGTCCAGTTTCACTTCGCAGCGCGTGACGGTGTCTGTGGCAACGGCCGGAACTTCATGCGCGCCGAAGATGGCGGCTACTACATGTCGTACAACAACGACGGCAATGGCCGCGATGCCTGCGCCGTGGGGCCAGTCCGCGTAGTCGTGGCGCGGGCTGGCAAGGAAATCGTCAAGATCGAGACCTACGCTGGCCCGCTGGCAAACGACCCGGAGGGCGGCGCCGACCTGGGCGCCGTTTCCACGCGCGAAGCGGCGGCATATCTGCTCGGCCTGGCTGGAACACTGGAAGGGCGGCCGGCGCGCGACGCGATGCTCCCGGCGATGCTCGCCGACAGTACCCAGGTCACCAGTACGCTCCTGGCGCTGGCCAAGGACCAGTCACGGCCCCGCGATGTGCGTCGCAGCGCAATCTCCTGGCTGTCGCGCCGGCGGGAGGAGTCTGGCGGTGTCGGTGCAGCTGGTGTGGCGCGGGCGCTCGATCAGCTGGTCCGCGACCGGAACGAAAACGAATCGATCCGCACCGCGGCACTCACCACCGTGTCAGGTCTCGATCGTGGTGAAGGAATCCCGACGCTTGTGACCTACGCCGGCGATGCGGACAGCTGGCTTGCCAAGCAGGCCTTCAGCTCGCTCGCGCGGAGTGGCGATCCGCGAGCCCGGCAGTTCGTCCGTGCGGCGATCAAGCGGACGGACCTGACGGAGGAGAGCAGGGTCACGGCGATCCAGGGGATCGGCGGCGAGCAGGCCACTGGCTCGGATATCAGGCTGCTGCGCGACCTCTATCCATCGCTCAACAGCGACCGGGAGCGGGACGCCGTGCTCTCGTCGGTGGCCAATGCTGGCGGCAACGACAATGCGACGTGGCTGCTGGCGATCGCGAAGTCGCCCACCGAGCCGGCCAATCGACGGAAGCGGGCGGTGTCCTTGCTCTCGCGCTCGGACGACCCGCGGGTCAAGGACGCGCTCAAGGAGCTGATCGAGCGCTGATGCGGCCGTGGTTGTGGCGAACCAGGCGGGGGCTGTAGCGAAAGCTGCGGCCCCTGTTTCCTGTTGCAACCAAATCCCCAGCTCGTGCGTCAGAGCATGAGGACCTCGAAAGGACATGTCTGTGGGAAACCTGAAGCTCGCCTTCCGCCTGCTGTTCAAGACCCCATTTGTCACTGCCGTGGCGATTGCCTCTCTCGCCCTCGGGATCGGGGCCAACGCCGCGATCTTCTCGCTCATCGACCAGATGCTGCTGCGGCCGCTTCCGGTGGTCGAGCCGGACCGGCTGGTGAACTTCAAGTCGCCGGGGCCGAATCCGGGCTCGCAATCGTGCAGCCAGATCGGTGATTGCGATGAGGTCTTCTCGTGGCCGATGTACCTCGACCTCCAGCGAGAACAGAAGGTCTTCACGGGCATCGCCGCGCACGTCAACTTCGGCGCGAACTTCGCCGCCCACGGCCAGACGGTGAATGGCGACGGGATGCTGGTGTCGGGTTCCTACTTCCCGGTGCTCGGCCTTGTCCCGACGCTCGGTCGGTTGATCGGCCCGGACGACGCCAAAAACCCGGGTGATGGCCAGGTCGCCGTCCTCAGCTACGACTACTGGCGCGGCGCCTTCGGTGGCGACGCCAACGTGCTCGACCAGAACGTCACGGTCAATGGGCAGTCGCTCCGGATCATCGGCGTCGCTCCCCGCGGGTTCAGCAGCACGTCCCTCGGCGTTCTCCCCAAGGTATTCGTGCCGATCACCATGCGCGGATCGATGAACCCGGGATGGAAGGGGTTCGACAATCGTCGCAGCTACTGGGTGTATCTCTTCGGCCGACTGAAGCCGGGCGTTGCGCGTGAGCAGGCGGCAGCGTCGATCAACACGCAGTACAGCGCCCTGCTGAACAATGTCGAGGCTTCGTTGCAGCAGGGGATGAGCGAGGCCACGCTGGTGAAGTTCAAGGCCAAGAAGATCCTGCTCGACCCGGGCTCGCTCGGGCAGAGCTCGGTGCGCAAGCAGACCACCACGCCCCTCTCGATGCTCTTCGGCATCACCGGGCTGGTGCTGCTGATCGCCTGCGCGAATATCGCGAATCTGTTGCTCGCGCGTGGTGCTTCCCGCTCGGGTGAGATGGCGGTGCGCCTTGCCATCGGCGGAACGCGGGCGCAGCTGCTCAAGCAGTTGCTGACCGAGTCGCTGCTGCTGGGCGTGATCGGCGGCATCGTCGGCCTGGGCGTCGCGGTACTCACACTGCGTGGCATGACGGCGATCCTGCCCCAGCAGGCGACGTCGACCTTCGAGCCGCACCTCGATGTCACTGTGATCGCCTTCACCGGCATCCTGGCCGTGGTTACCGGATTGCTCTTCGGACTCTTCCCGGCGCTCCACGCGACCCGCCCCGATCTGATCTCGACCATTCGTGAGCAGGGTGGCCAGCCCTCTGGCGGTCGCGCGGCCACTCGCTGGCGCACGACGCTCGCGACGGCACAGGTCGCCCTCGCGATGGCGCTGCTCGGCTCGGCCGGACTCTTCGCCAAGAGCCTCGCCAATGTCACCAGGCTCGATCTGGGCGTGAAGGTGGATCAGGTGGTCACCTTCGGCATCTCGCCCGAACTCAACGGCTATACCCCCGAACGGTCGCTGGCCTTTTTCCAGCGGCTCGAAGATGGACTCGCCCAGACGCCGGGCATCTCCGGCGTGGCCGCAGCGATGGTTCCCTTGATGGCCGGGAGCAACTGGGGGAACGACGCGCACGTTGAAGGTTTCCCGAAGGGGCCTGACGTCGACAATAACTCGCGCTACAACGAGGTTGGCCCGGGGTACTTCAACACCGTCGGGATGAAGATCCTGAGTGGTCGTGAGTTCACGCGCAGCGATGTGCTCGGTGCCCCGAAGGTCGCCATCATCAATCAGGCCTTCGCGCGCAAGTTCAAGCTTGGTGCGAACCCGATCGGCAAGCGGATGGATCAGGGCAATGACAGTCTCGATATTGAAATCATCGGACTGATTCAGGATGCGAAATACAGCGACGTCAAGGCAGAGGTCCCGCCGGTCTTCTTCATTCCGTACATGCAGGACAAGCGGGTGGGGTCGCTCAATTTCTACGTGAAGGGCGGGGCCGACCCGAAGGCGATGATGCCGGTCATCAACCGGGTCGTGCGACAGCTCGACCAGAACCTGCCGGTCGAGCAACTCAAGACGATGCCGCAGCAGATCCAGGACAACATCTTCCTTGATCGTTTCATCTCGATCTTCTCGGCGACGTTCGCGCTGCTCGCCACAATCCTGGCCGCCGTCGGCCTCTATGGCGTGCTTTCGTACACGGTGTCGCAACGGACTCGCGAGTTTGGTGTCCGGATGGCGCTCGGTGCCGATCCGGGCAGGGTCCGGATGCTGGTGCTGCGTCAGGTCGGGATGATGACGCTGATCGGTGCCGTAATCGGCCTGGTGGCTGCGATTGGCCTGGGCCGCGTGGCGCAGTCAATTCTGTACAAGATGGAAGGTGCCGATCCCGTGGTCCTGGTCGGTGCCGTGGGAGTGCTGGCGGTCGTTGCGCTCGGGGCGGGACTCGTCCCGGCGTATCGGGCCTCCCGGCTCGATCCCGTGAAAGCCCTGCGGTACGACTGAACGGGGTGAAACTCCGGAGTGTATTGGAGTCGTCAGGAAGGACGGGCGGGGGTGCGAAAAGGCGCCTCCGCCCGTACCCTTGATAGTCCGGGCTCGTCCCCACTCCTCTTCCTGTCTGAGGGTCTCCGCATCATGTACCAATCGCACAGCGCCCGCCTCGTCTCCGCTCTGGCCAGCGCGACCTTGTTTGCTGCAGTCGCCGTGCTTCCGGTGGCAGGGCAGGATGTCGGGGCGAATGCATCGCCCGCGATGCTCCGGAGCGAATACCTGAGCAACATGAAGGATGTGGAGGAGAAGGTCGTCGGATTGGCCGAGGCGTTTCCGGAAGAGAAGTACGCGTGGCGGCCGGCGCCCGGAGTGCGCTCTGTCTCCGAGGTCCTGATGCACATTGCCTCGGAGCACTACGTCTACATGCCGATGACGGTGGGGGCGGCGCCACCGGCAGACCTCAATATGGGGACCGGCAAGGCCGCTCTCACTGCGCTCGAGAAAGTCACTGCCAAGGCCGAGGTGATCCGCCACCTGAAGGCGTCTTTCGCGTACCAGCGGACGGTGCTTGAGACGGCGGACGCGAAGATCGCCTCCGGGAAGATTGTCTCGTTTGGTCAGGAGCACAGTGTCGCCAACCTGTTCAACGAATACATCGCCGACCAGCACGAGCATCTGGGCCAGCTGATCGCCTATGCCCGGATGAACGGGGTGGTGCCGCCCTGGTCGAAGAAGTCGAACTAGATCTGCACAACAATCCGGCCCGGGCAGGCGTAGTACTCCTGTCCGGGCCATCTCTATTCCGGCCCACGCCTCGGGGTCGTTTCTGGCACAATTCGTGGAATCCATCGCAACGGCGCTGTTCAAGTATTCCCCCAGGCAATTCTCCCAGGGGGAAGTGACCTTCTCGCCCGTCGTCCCGCCGGTACTGCTGGCGGTGCTGTTGCTGGTGGCGCTCGTCATCGTGGTGCGCTCGGCCGGTGGGCTTGCTCTCCAGACGCGAGATCGGGTCGTGCTCGGCGGACTTCGCGCTGTTGCCTTCATCGTGCTGGCCCTCTGCCTGCTCCGACCTTCGCTGGTGCTCTCGCGGGCGGTGCCACAGCGCAACGTCCTCGCGGTGGTGCTCGACGACTCGCGCAGCATGCGGCTACCCGATGTGGCCGGGGTATCGCGCCTTGCGGCCGTACGGCGAACCTTCGCTGATTCTACGGCCCTCGTCCGGCAACTCGCCGACAAGTTCGTCCTCCGCTTCTTCCGATTTGCCGGAAATAGCGGGCCGATTGTCGGCGCATCCGCGCTCACGGCGACGGGAACACGGACCGACCTTGGGACAGCGGTTGGAAGCGTCCGTGCGGAGTTGGCCGACCTCCCACTCGCCGGCGTGGTGGTGGTGTCCGATGGGGCCGACAACGCCGCTGGTGATCTCGAAGCACCGCTGCTCGCGTACCGCGCCCGTAAGGTGCCGATCTACACGGTCGGGGTCGGAAGTGAGCGCTTTACTCACGATGTCGGTGTCGAACGCTTTTCGCTCCCCTCTTCGACGTTGCTCGGCGGTGGTGTGCAGGCAGAGGTCCTCCTCAGTGCCCGTGACATCGCCGGAGACACAGTTCGCCTGGCGGTGGAAGCCGACGGCCGGATGGTGGCAAGCGAGGTGGCGGTCGTGCCCGCTGGCCGAGACGTCTTCCCGGTCGCATTGAGGGTACCGCCGCTCCCGGCGGGGCTGCACCGGATTTCGGTGCGCGCACTGCCGATGCGCGGCGAGGTGATCACCGAAAACAATTCCGCCGACGCGATGCTCCGCGTCCGGCCGGCGATGGAAAAGGTCCTCTACGTCGAAGGCGAGCCCCGACCAGAGTTCGCCTTCCTGCGACGCGCCATCTCCGGTGACAGCGGCATCCAGCTCGTGGGGCTCCTGCAGAGCGCGAAGGGGAAGTATCTCCGCCTCGGCGTCGACGACTCCCTCGAACTGCGCGACGGTTTCCCGTCGCGACGCGAAGATCTCTTCCGCTATAAGGCGATCGTACTTGGCAGCGTGGAAGCCTCGTTCTTTACGGGAGATCAGCTGCGCATGCTCGGCGACTTTGTTTCGCGTCGGGGTGGGACGATCATCGCGCTCGGCGGTCGCGGGTCGTTTGCCGAGGGGGGATGGAGCGGTACCCCGCTCGCCGACGTGCTCCCGATCGCCCTGGATGCTCGTGCCGCCCGCGCGTCCGATACAGCAGTCGTCGAACTCACGGTTCATCCGACGGCGGCCGGGTCCGTGCATCCGGCGCTCCGCCTGGGCGCCACATCTGCTTCGCTGCGACGCTGGGACTCGCTGCCACAACTCTCGGCCGTCAACCGCTTTGGTCCGCTGCGAGAAGGTGCGACGGTGTTGCTGACGGGGAAGCCCGCCAACGGCGCGGACGTTCCCGTGCTGGTGGTGGAGCGCTACGGCCGCGGCATGGCAGCGGTGCTCGGTGTGCAGGATTCGTGGCGGTGGCAGATGTCGCCGCGGCTCCCGGTCGAAGACCAGAGTCATCAAGTGCTGTGGCGGCAGTTGCTGCGCTGGTCGCTCGACCAGGTGCCCGAGCGCGTGGAAGTGACGGTGACCCCGGATCACGCCGACCCGGGCCAGGCAGTATCGATTCGAGCGCGGGTCAGTGATGCCGGATACTTCGACGTCAACGATGCGGTGGTCTCCGCTCAGGTCACTACGCCTGGTGGCGTGCAGCGCGATGTTCCTCTCGAGTGGACCCTTCACGATGACGGGTCGTACGCGGGGCAGTTCGTCGCCGAACAGCTCGGCCAGTACGAGCTCACGGTCATGGCACATCGCGGAGCTGATACGATGCGCTCGACGGTATCGGCGCTAGTCGCTGATACGACTGCAGCTGATGTAGGCCGGGCGGAGTTGCGCACCGGGCTGCTCACGCGCCTCGCCGAGGCCACCGGCGGGCGCTACTACCCGCTCAGCGACGTCTCCCGGCTGGTTCGGGATGTTGAGTTCACTTCGGCCGGTATCGCAGCGCGCGATGCGCACGACCTCTGGGACATGCCGATCGTGCTGATCGTGCTGGTGTTGTTGCTCGGTGCCGAGTGGGGCTTCCGCCGCTATCGGGGACTCGCGTGAAGTCCGGCGTGCTCGCTGGTGCGCTGCTGGCGCTGATGACTGGGCCACTCGCGGCCCAGGCGACTCACTTGCTGGTGGTGACCGGCCTCAGTGGTGAGCCAGGGTATGCCGCACAGTTCCAGGCCGCGGCCGATCGGATCGTCGAGGCGGCCCACACGTCCTGGAAGCTGGCGGACTCATCGATCTGGCTGCTCACCGAAGCAGGGCCGGCGCAGCCTATTGCGATGCGGGGGCGCTCGACGCGTGAGGGTGTGACTGCAGCGGTCTCGGCGCTGGCTCGTCGTGCCGCGCCAGGCGATATCGTGCTCATCGTGCTGATCGGTCACGGTAGCGGCGAGGGGACGACGTCACGCGTCGACTTGCCGGGGCCTGATGTCACCGCAGCGGAATATTCCCGCCTGCTCGAGAATTTCGCGAAGCAGAAGGTCGTGTTCGTCGTGGCCGCGAGTGCGAGTGGCGACTTCGTCCCGGTGGTCGCCGGGGCCCAGCGGGTCATCATCACGGCGACGAAGGTGTCCTCCGAACGGAATGAATCACGCTTCGCGGAGGAGTTTGCCCGCGGACTGGGAACCGGCGAAGCCGATGCCGACAAGGACGGCCGGATCACGGTGCTCGAGGCCTTCTCGTTCGCTCGATCCACCGTCCGCGCTTACTACGACACCAAGCAACGTTTGCTGAGTGAGCACGCGCAGCTGGACGATGACGGTGACGGGAAGGGAAGCGATAATCCGGCCGCAGCATCGAGTGGGGACGGCGGGCTCTCACGCCAGATCAGTTTTGGTCCGCCACGCGGTAGCAGTGACCCTCGCCTTGCCGCACTGGCGGGGGAACGGCAGCGGATCGAGAGTGATGTTGCCGCTCTCCGGGCGCGCAAGGCAACGACCGATTCGCTCGTCTACGACGGGGAACTCGAGCGACTCCTCCTCCTGCTCGCCGAGAAGACGCGCGAGCTCCGCGCCCTTGAACGGAGTGGTCCGCCGTGAGGGCGTGGGTAACGGCGCTATCGGCCGGCGCCGCCCTGGCCTCGAGTGCGAGCGCGCAAGCGCCAACCCTCGCAGCGGCCGATTCGCTCTGGGCTCGGGGTCGACTCGCCGCCGCAGACTCCGCGTTCAGCGCAGTGGCGAAGAGCGATGGCCCGGCCCACCGGGTCGCAACGGTGTCGCTCGCGGAGATCGCCGAGCAGACCGGGCGGCGAGATCGCGCGCAACTACTGGCGACGACCATCACGACCGAATACGAACGCAATGGTGGCAACGGCTGGAGCGCGAACGATCTCGTGGCCCTCGGCCGCGCCTGGGTGCTCCTGAGCGCGGCGCGACCTGATGCGGTGCGCCAGGCACTCGCGGCGTTTGACGCGGCGGCGGCACGGGATGCAGGCAACACTGATGCACCGCTCAGGGCCGCGGACCTCCTGCTCGACAAGTTCAACGCACCGGATGCCAAGGAAGGCTTCACCGCCGTGGCGCGGCGCAATCCCGCGAACGCCCGGGCACAGTTGGGCCTCGCGCGCGTGATGGTGTTCGAAGGAAAACCCGAAGCGACCAACGCGACCGAAAAGGCGCTGGCGCTCGATTCGACCCTGGTGCCTGCAGCGCTTCTGCTCTCCCGATTGCACCTGGAAGCCGAGCGCTACGATACGGCCGCGGCCCTCGCTCGGCGCGCGGTGGCATGGGATGCCTCGGCGGTCGGTGGCTGGGCGCTGCTCGGCACCATCGCCTGGCTGCACGGCGACACGGCAGCGTTCAACCGTGCGCAAGCCGCCGCCCAGGCAATCAACCCGAATTCGGCCGAATTTCTGGCCGAGGTGGCCGAGGCCGCGGCCCGACACCGACGATACGGCGATGCTGCGCGGTTCGGGGCGATGGCGGTGGCCCGCGATTCGAATTCGACCCGGGCCCTCGCCGTGCTCGCGACCAACGAACTGCGGCTGGGGCAGATGCCAAGCGGGCGTCGCCACGCCGAGCGCGCCTTTGCCCTCGACCCGTACAATCTCTGGCAGAAGAACACGCTCGATCTGCTTGATGCGATGCAGACGTTTGTGACCATCGAGTCGCCTCGCTTCCGGGTGATCGCGCCGCCGCAGGATGCGGAGTTCCTGCGACTCTATCTGGTGCCACTGCTGGAGCAGGCGTACGACACGCTCGCATTACGCTACGACTACCGCCCACCGACACCGGTGCGACTGGAAGTATTCCGGCGCCACGCCGACTTCTCTGTGAGAACGGTTGGTCTCACCGGGCTTGGTGCGCTCGGCGTGTCGTTCGGGGGCGTGCTCGTGATGGACGCGCCGGCGTCTCGGCCGCCGGGCGAATTCAACTATGCCTCGACGGCCTGGCACGAGTTGACCCACACCTTCACGCTGGGGCTGTCGGACAATCGAGTCCCGCGCTGGATCTCAGAAGGACTTTCCGTGCTCGAGGAGCGTCGGACCCATCGTGGCTGGGGAGCCGATGTGAGTCCCGAGTTCCTTGCGACCTTCAAGGCGGGGCGACTGCGGCCGGTGAGCGAGATCAACGAAGGGCTGGTGCGTCCGCGCCACTCGGCGGAGATCGGCTTTAGCTATTACGAGGCTTCGCTCGTCTGCGAAATGATCGAGACGGAGTTCGGAGCGGAGGCACTACGGGCCTTGCTACGTGCGTTCCGCGACGGCCGTGACACTCCTGTAGCGTTCCTGCAGGTGTTGAAGCTGACGCCAGCCGCGCTGGAGCAGCGCTTCTCCAGCTATGTGAAGACCAAATTTTCGGTCGCGCTCGCCAGTATTGACCCGTGGGATGGTAGCGGCCCGCCGACCGGCGAATTCGTGACGACGCTTGCGGCTGCGCACCAGGCGGCCGGGGCGGGGCAAATCGTAGTGGCGCGTCAACTCTTCGAGCGCGCCGACAAGCTCTTTCCGGGGTATGCCGGGCCCGATGCACCGGCGATCGCCCTCGCAGTTCTCGACAGCAGCAACGCCCTCGCGGCAGCCGCGCGACTCGCGACGGTGACTTCGCGCAATGAGACCGCACTCGAAGCGAACCAGCTTGAAGCGCGTCTGCGACTTCGCGGCGGAGATGTGGCGGGGAGTGCTGCGGCGCTGGAACGGCTGATCTACATCGATCCGCTCAATCCGACCGTGCACCAGGAACTCGCCGAGCTGGCTGAACGTCTGATCGACTGGCCCCGTGCGGCGCGCGAGCGGCGCGCGATCCTGGCGCTGGGGCCCGCCGATCGTGCCGAGGCGCGGTATCAGCTGGCACGGGTGCTCGCGAAGTCCGGCGATCGGCCGGGTGCCCGTCGGGAAGTGCTGCAGTTGCTGGAACAGGCGCCGGGATTCGAAAAGGCACAGGAGCTCCTGCTCGAGCTGCGTGGAGCCACACCATCGGGAGGGGCGCAATGATTCGGGGAGCGTTTGTCGGGATGCTGGCGGCCTTGGCCGTGGCGTCAACCGCGTCAGCGCAGGGGCGCGGTCGCAACCCACCGGTCACCATCGAGGACAATGCGCCGTACGATGGCCAGTTCACGTTCGCGCGGATTCGCTACACCCAGGCACTGAGCGGCGGCTTCGGATTCGGGGGCGGGCGAGGGCCCACCTGGCTGCACGACTATCCTCGGGGCGAGCGACACTTCGCGAAGATCCTCAGCGAACTGGGCACCATCCGGGCCCGGATCGGTGGCAGCGTGATCCTCGCTCTCGATGACCCGACGATTTTCAAGTACCCGGTGATCTACATGTGCGAGCCGGGGTACTGGAGTCCCAACGACGCCGAGATCAAGGGGCTTCGGAGCTATCTGCTCAAGGGTGGCTTCATGATCTTCGATGACTTCCGGGGCAGGGACTGGGACAACTTCGAAGAGCAGATGCGCGCGGTCCTCCCCAAGGCCCGGTTGATTCCCGTGCCGGAGTCGCATCCGATCTACGATTCGTTCTATCGCATCAATCCGAAGCTGGTCGTGCCGCCGTACGGCAACTTTCCACCAGAGTTCTACGGGATTTTCGAGAACAACGATCCGAATGGCCGCCTGATGGTGATGGTGAACTACAACAACGACATCTCCGAATACTGGGAATGGTCCGATGAAGGGCTCTTTCCGATCGGTCCGTCCAATGAAGCGTACAAACTCGGCGTGAACTACGTAGTCTATGCTCTCACCCACTGACCCAAAGGACCACGCGTGACCACCACTCCTTCACCGACCGGACTCGATCGCCTCGATGATGCGGCCCTCGCCGAGCGACTTCACGCTGCGAGTGGACGGATCGCCTCCGAGCTCCGCAAGGTCATCGTCGGTCAGGATGCTGTCGTCGAGCAGGCGTTGATTGCACTCTATGCCGGCGGTAACTGTCTGCTGGTCGGCGTCCCGGGTCTGGCCAAGACTTTGCTGGTGCATTCCCTGGCCCGCGCGCTCGACTTGCGCTTCAACCGGATCCAGTTCACGCCCGACCTGATGCCCTCCGACGTCACAGGCACCGACGTCATTCAGGATGATCCGGCAACCGGGAAGCGTGGCCTCGCGTTTCTCCCCGGTCCGATCTTCGCGAACGTGCTCCTCGCCGACGAAATCAACCGGACGCCACCCAAGACGCAGGCCGCACTGCTGGAGGCGATGCAGGAGCGACGGGTGACGGTGCAGGGGCGGACTTATGATCTCGAGCCGCCGTTCTTCGTCTTCGCCACGCAGAACCCGATCGAGCTCGAGGGGACCTATCCGCTTCCGGAAGCGCAGCTCGATCGCTTCATGTTCGAGGTGTTGCTCGACTATCTCCCCGAGGAGGATGAGGTGGAGGTGGTCCGGGCCACGACGTCCATTCCGCCCGAGGCGATCACGCCGGTCGTTTCTCGCGAGGAGATTCTTGCCTTCCAGCGCGTGGTGCGACGCGTACCGGTTGCCGATGTCGTAGTGCGGTACGCCGTCAAGCTGGTGCGGATGACACGACCGACCTCCGAGGGTTCGCCTGATTTCATCCGGCAGTGGCTCGCCTACGGCGCGTCGGTGCGTGCCGCGCAGGCGCTCATTCTTGGCGGCAAGGCGCGCGCGCTGGTGCAGGGGAGGACCCATGTGGAGTTCGAGGACGTGCGAGCGCTGGCGCGGCCGGTCTTCCGTCATCGCATTCTTCGGAATTTCCAGGCCCAATCCGAACGGGTGACGCCGGATGATCTTGTCGAACGCTTGCTGAAGGTTGTCCCGGTGCCTTCGTCGGGATTGTGAGCCTCAGGTGACCGGGATCGCCCCAGCCACCCTCCTCGACCCTGGTGTGCTAGCGCGCATCGGCGACTTGTCGCTGCTCGCGCGCACGGTCGTCGATGGTTTCCTGCACGGGCTGCATCGCTCGATGCGGATCGGATCCTCTTTCGACTTCGCCGAGCATCGTTCGTATCAGCCTGGCGACGACCTCAGGCGGATCGACTGGCGCCTTTTCGGGCGAACGGACAAGTACTTCCTGAAGACCTATGAAGCCGACACCAATGCAGACGTGCTCTTCGTGGTCGATGTCTCCGCCTCGATGGACTACGGCAGCGGGCCGGTCACCAAGTTTGCCTACGCCCGCTTCCTCGCCGCGTCACTCGCCTGGCTAGCGCAGCGGCAGGGCGATCGCGTCGGCCTCGCGACAATCGGTGGCGACCTGGTCGACGTGGTGCCTTCGTCGACGCGACATCTGCAACTGATTCTGCATACCCTTGCGCGCACTGTGCCGGGCGGGGCCGGGCAGTTGCCCAGGGGGCTGGAGCGGGTCGCCCGATTCCGGGGGCGATCCGGGGTCGTGGTCGTCATCTCCGATTGTTACGAAGAACCTCCGGTGCTGGAGAAGACTCTCGGCGCCTTGCGCGCGCGGGGACACGATGTCGTGGTGTTCCATATTCTCGATCCGGCCGAGCGCGACCTGCCGTGGGAAACAGCTGTGACCTTCGAGGACGCGGAGAGTGGCGAGCGACTGCCGCTGCTTCCCGAGGAGTTGCGGCCGAAGTATCACGCGCTGATGGCGGCGCACCAGCAGGCGCTGCGCGATGGTCTTGCGCGCAACCGGGTTGACTATGTCCCGGTCACGACCGATCAGCCGCTCGATGCGGCATTGCACAGTTACCTCGACCGGCGGATGCTCGCCGCGCGGCTCCGCTGATGCCATTCGGCTTTCTGCTGCCGGCATTCCTCGCGGGGCTCGCGGCGCTTGCCGTTCCGATTGTCCTGCACTTGCGGCAGCGGGAGCGGGAGAAGCCGCAACCCTTTCCCTCACTGATGTTCCTCTCGCGCATTCCGATCCGGACGGCGCAACGGCGGCGAATCACCGATTGGCCACTCTTGCTGTTGCGGGCCCTGGCGCTGGCGCTCCTGATCGCGGCATTCGCGAGGCCCCTGCTGCGGGGCGGCGCGACTGCGACAGGCGCGCCGGGACGCAACGTCGTCATCCTGCTCGACCGGTCGCTCAGCATGGGGCACCGTGAGAGTTGGAACCCCGCCCGGGATTCGGCACATCGGGTGATTGCGGCGTTGTCGCCACGAGATCGAGTTGCGCTGGTGACTTTCGACGAAGAGGCTTCAGTCCCCCAGCCCTTCACGACAGATCACGCTGCCGCGGCGGCGGCGCTCGATCGACTCGTACCAGGTGCCCGTGGGACGCACTACGCCGCCGCATGGCGTGCCGCGCGACAGTTGCTCGGCAGCGATTCGACCGCCGCGGCAGAACTGGTGATGATCACTGATCTGCAACTGGCTGGTGGCGGCGCACCTGAAGGGGTCGCGCTGCCGGCTGGTGTGACGCTCCGTACCATCGCTGTCGGCCCGGCGACGGCGGCCAATAGTGCCGTTGCAAGTGTTGAAATCGAGCAACGTGCGGGTGATGGGCGCGGGAGTGTCGTTGTTGCGGCGCGGATTCGTAGCTTCTCCCTGCCATCGCCGCGGAAGGTCAAGGTGACGCTCACGCTTGGTGGCCGGATCTCCGGCACGCGCGACGTGACCCTTCCGGTAAACGGCAGCACTCGCGTTGCCTTTGATCCGGTGCCGCTACCGGCCGGCGATCTGCCAGTGAGTGTCGCCACCGAGCCGGACGCACTCGCTGCGGACGACGTGCTCAATGCGGTCATTCCAGCCGAAGCGGCACGGCGAGTCATTCTGGTGACGTCACCGGATGCGGCAGCGGAGGAAACAGCGTTCCTCGAGCGAGCGCTGACCATCGGCACCGACCCGAGGATCGCGATCGAACGCCGGATCTCCGGCACGATCGATCCCGTCGGATTGCGCGGTGCAGCCGCCGTGATTCTCTACGATGTCGCCCCGCCCTCCGGAGCGGGAGGCGCGGCGCTCAGTGCCTGGGTCGCGGCCGGCGGTGGCGTGGTGATCGCAACCGGGCCTCGACTCGCAGCGCGCGGCATCGACGGTGCCTTCTCACCCGGCCGGCTGCGAGGCATTGCTGATCGTAGCGCCGAGCGAGGTGGTTCGCTGGGTGAACTGGTGGAGGAGCATCCGATCTTCAGCGCCTTCCGCGGTGGCGCAACCGCAGCGCTCGGAAGCGCCCGGTATCTTCGCTACGCACGGGTCGAAGCGCAGTCGGGGGCCCGGGTGCTCGCGCGCTTTGATGACGGACTCCCGGCACTCCTCGAGCGCCGGGAGCAGTCGGGAAGGGTCTTGCTGGTGGCGGCACCACTCGACGATCGCGCCGGCGACTTCCCTCGTCAGCCTGCCTTCCTCCCCTTCGTGCGCCGGCTGGTGCTCTATGCGGCGGGCGGCGACGGCGCACCACTCTGGCATACCACCGGCGCGGCCTGGCGACCTGGCCTCGCCATTCCCGACATGGTGGTCGCGTCCCCTTCGGGTGAACTGCTGCGTCCGGATAGCGCCCACGGTGGCGCGATTGTCCTGACCGAAGCTGGTGTCTATTCGGCCTATCGCGAACGCGCGGTCGGGGCACCCGCGGCAATCGTCGCCGCGAACGCGCCAGCCGGAGAGTCCGACCTTACGCGGCTGAAGGCAACGGATCTGCTCCTTGGTGTTGCGGACAGCAACGCCACGGCTGCCACGCGCGGACCACCGACATCGGCCGAGCTGGAACAGCGCCAGCAACTCTGGCGAATCTTTCTGATGGTTGTCGCACTATTGCTGCTGGTCGAAACGTGGCTGGTGGGTCGTGGCTGGCGCGCGAGCGCCGGTCGCATCGTTACCGTGCCTGATGGAGGTGCCGAGTGAGCAACATCGACGCTGGAGCGCTGCGCCAAGCCCTCGCTCATCTGCGCGGGCATCGTCGACGTCGACTCCTGCTCGAAGGGGCAGTGGCCGTCGCGGTTGCTGTGCTGCTGGCATTGGGTGCGGGGCTCCTGTTGAGTGAGTTGCTGGGTGGTGGTCCTGCTGCCACGCTCGCGGTGCGAGTCGTGGGCTGGCTCCTCCTCGCGGCCGCTGTGATTCGTTTCGTGATGTTGCCGGTGGGCCGACGGGTCGACGATGACCGCCTCGCGCTCTACGTCGAAGAACACGCCCCCGAGGTGCGCCAGCTGCTGGTGAGTGCGGTGCACGTGGCCCACGACACGTCCGGGCAACCGGCTTCTGCGCTCGATGGTCGCGTCGTGGCGCGGGCTCTCGCCGAAGTCGATCGCCTCGAGCAGGGCGCCGCGATCGAGCGGCCGCGGGTGCGGCGCGCCGCCGGCGCTTTCGGCGCAGTGATCGCGGTTGCGGCCCTGCTTGTCTGGCTCGGCCCTGCCGCGCTGCGCGACGTGGCGCGCACACTGTTCGTGCCCTGGTCGGCGGCGGCCGAGGTGCCAGTGCGGGCCGTGAGCGTCACCCCCGGCAATGTGAAGGTCGCAAGGGGCGCCGCACTCGATCTCAAGGCGGAGAGCCGCGGCTTCATTGCCGACGCAGCCGAGCTCGTGCTGACAGCCGACAGCGCTGTCGAGCCGGTGCGGATGGCAATGCTCCGGGACTCGGCCAACTCCCGCTTCGGGGTGCGGATCTTCGACGTCACCAGGGATGGCAGCTATTACGTCGAAGCCGATGGCATCCGGTCGCCGACGTTCCGCATCACCGTCACCGATCTTCCGGCCGTCAAGCGGCTCGGCGTGGAACTTCATTTTCCGGCGTATACCGGGCTCAAGGTCGACAAGGTCGAGGATGGTGGAGATATCGCGGCAGTGAAGGGGACCAACGCAATCCTCAAGGTCGACGTCTCGCTGCCGGTGAAGAGTGGCGCACTCCATTTCGATGACGGCCGAACGCTGCCGTTGAATGTGGCGTCCGATGGCTCCGTCACGGGGTCCTTCCGGGTCGAGCGGTCGGGTTTCTACCGTGTCGACCTGGTCGCCCCGGATGGCAGCGAGGTCACCGGCACGGTGCAGTACGCCGTCGAGGTTCTGGAGGACCACGCGCCGTTGGTGCGGGTCAGCGATCCCGGTCGCGATACCAAGGCCACTGCCACCGAGGAAGTCTCGCTCGGTGTCAGTGCCACGGATGACTTCGGCGTCACCGGTGTCGAACTGAAGTACAGCGTCAACGGCGGGCCCGAACAGCGGGTCCTGCTGGCCGACAGCACCCGGGCGCGTGGGGCGGAGTTCCGCGCTTCGCACACGCTCTTCCTCGAGGAACTCGGACTCAAGCCGGGTGATCTGGTCGCGTATCACGCCGAGGCACGGGACGGCGCCGGGAACAAGGCGTCGAGCGACATCTACTTCATCGAAATCCGACGCTTCGCCCGCGACTACAAGCAGGCGGAGCAAGGCGGCGGTGGCGGCGGTGGTGGCGGGGGCGGAGGTGAAGGCCAGCGCGCGGGGGCGCTGCCGGGGCGCCAGCGAGACATCACGGCCGGCACGTTCAACCTGTTGCGCGACAGCAGCAAGACCTCGGACCAGGTGCGGAAGGAAAACCTCCGGACGCTTGCGATCGCCCAGGAAAAACTCAAGGACGAGGTCACCGATCTCGCTGAGCAGGTCAGGACACGCAACGTGGCCTCGCTCGACTCGACTTTCGCGACAATCCAGAAGGAGCTCGAAGCCGCGGCGAAGGAAATGGGCGAATCGGAGAAGGCGTTGAAGGCCGGCACTCCGCGCGAAGCGCTCGGTGCGCAGCAGCGTGGCTTGCAGCACACGCAGCGTGCTGATGCCGCTTACCGCGAAGTCCAGGTGCAGATGGCGCAACAGGGTGGTGGCGGCGGCGGAGGCGGTGGTGGTGCCGAGGCCAAGGATCTCGCCGATCTCTTCCAGCTCGAGACCGACCGGCTGCAGAATCAGTATGAGGCAGTGCAGAGCCAGAGTTCCACCGCTGCGGCGCAGCAGGTCGACAGCATCGCCGAGCGCCTGAAGCAGCTGGCGGCCCGGGCGCAGCAGGAAAATCAGCGGATGGAGCAGCAGGCGCAGCAGATGCGTGAACGCCTCGGTCGCGAAAGCGGCAGCGGTGGCGGCGGTGGGTCACAGCGCGAGTTGGCGCGACAGGTGGAAGAAGAGGCGCGTCGCCTGGAACGGCTCGCGCGGGAACAGAAGTCGGAGCCGCTGGCACAGACCGCGCAGCAGCTGCAGCAGGCGGCCGATGCGATGCGTCAGTCGGGAAGTGGTTCTTCGGCAGCCGGAGCCGCGGCAGCCGAACGACTGCGTGCCGCCTCGCGTTCGCTCCAGAATGCGCGGAGCAGTGGCAGCGAGGATCAGGTGCGGTCGCTCGCCGACAAGGCCCGCGAGCTGAGTGCGCGGCAGCGTGACATCGCCAAGGACGTAGGGGCGTTGCCTGGCGCCTCGCCCGCCGACAAGGCCGCGCAAACCAAGGCGCTCGAGGAGCGGAAGGACGCGCTCCAGTCCGCGGTCGAAGGACTGCAGCGCGATGCCGAACGACTGGCCCGTGATACCCGGCGGGAGCAGCCTGCGTCGGCCGCGGGACTGAGCGAAGCCGCGGGCGTGATTCATGACGAGCAGATCCCCGAACGGATCAACTACAGCAAGGGCCTCATGCGGAATGGCGCACCCGACCAGACCCGAGCGTTCGAAGAGGCCATCGGCCAGAAGCTGGACAGTGTGGCGAGTCGCCTGAGCGCGGCGGCAGGAGCGATCGGAAGTTCGCCGGGGCGCAAGCAGGACAAGGCGCTGGAGCAGGCGCGCGAACTGGTGCGAGGGTTGGAGTCGCTGCGCGACCGACGCGGCGACGGCGCCAAGCCCGGGAGTGAGGGGGAGGGGCGGCCGGGTGAACAAGGCCAGGGGCAGGCTCAGGGGAAGGGTCAAGGAGAACAGGGCCAGGGCAAAGGCCAGGGGCAGGGCCAAGGGCAGGGACAACAGGGTCAGGGTAAAGGCCAGGGTCAAGGGCAGGGTCAGGGCCAAGGGCAGGGTCAGGGTCAGGGCCAGGGTCAGGGCCAAGGGCAGGGCCAGGGTCAGGGTCAGGGCCAAGGCCAGGGTGGTGAGGGAGAGGCGGGCTCAGGTCGCGGTCGGGGGCAGGGCGGTCGCGCCGGCGACAACCGGGGTATGCCGGGTGGGGCGGTTGACGGCACCCCGGGCGGCGACGCGTCGCCCCGTGGCGGATCTCAGGGCGAGCCGCGCCAGCTATCGCGCGAGGCCGGGGTGCGTCGTGAGCAGGCCGAGGCATTGCGGCGCGAGGTGGCCGGACTGGGTGTCGAAACAGGAGATCTCGACCGAGCGATCGCCCAGCTGCGGGAGTTCGAGCGGACCTCCGGCAATGGCAATCCTCAGGGTCTCGACAAGTTGCAGGAAGCAATCATCGCGGGGCTCAAGAATTTCGAATTCGGGCTCTGGCGTAAATTCTCGACGGCCGACCACCCCGCACTTGGGGCTCCCGGAGCGGTTCCTCCGGGGTATCGCGCGCAGGTCGATGAGTACTATCGGGCGCTGGGGCGCCGCCCGCGCTGAATCCGGGCGAAGGCGCATCACATCTGGCTTCCGGGGCGGTGTAGGGCGGGCGCAACGTCGCAAAGATTGGCAGTTTGGTGGTGTGCGGCGTGGTGCATCTCTTGCGTGACTTTCGAGCATGCCACCACTCCAGCCTCGCGCACAAACTCAGACGACAACGGACGCACTCTGGCGCCGTTGGCGCGACGCCGGGGATGTCGACGCCCGGCGTGAACTGCTCGGCCGCTACCTCGGGCTGGTACATCACGCCGCCCGGGAAGTCGCTCCTCGCGTTCGAGATGCGGTCTCGCTTGAAGAGCTCGTCTCGGCCGGCTCTCTCGGACTGCTCCAGTCGATGGAAGGCTTCGACATCGACCGCGGCCTCGCCTTCTCGACGTTCGCCATGCGACGCATCCGGGGAGCGATTCTGGATGAACTCCGCGCCCGCGACCCGCTTTCGCGGACCGATCGCGCCCACGCCCGGCAGCTGGATGCCGCCTCGGCCGAGCTTGAGCAGCGGTTCGGGCGCCCCGCCACCGCCGGTGAACTCGCGCTCCACATCGGCGTCGACGACGGCACCATCCACCGCTGGCGCGAGCGCACCTCAAGCGCGGGGCCGGTCTCCCTCGAAGGGGAACCGGGTGGCCGAGTGCTCGCGGACCGGCTGGGAGACGATGGCGGCGAGCTGATGCACGGTCTGGTGGAGCTCGACGAACGCAATGGTGAGCTGCGCGCGGCACTCGACGCGCTCCCGCGTCGCGAACGTCTGGTGCTCTGCCGCTCCTACCTCGAAGAGCGCCCGCTCCGGGAAATCGCCGAGGAGCTCGGCGTGACGGAATCGCGGGTCTGCCAGCTTCGGTCGCAGGGCCTGGCCCGGCTCCGTCGCATCCCGCGACTCGAGCTCGTCAACGAATGACCCGGCGGTATTTGCCGCACGGTTGAGCCGCCGTTGATGATCCGCGCTTAGATTCCCGCCTCATCCTGTTTCGGGTTGTGGAGGGGGTATGCGCACGGTATTCCGGGGGATCGTCGACTACGCCGGCCTCTTCCCGCCCGCCAGCCTGGGAATGGCCGAGTCAATCCTCCAGTTCGAGCAATACCGTCGCTCCCCCGATCGTGCAATGCTCGGGCGGTTCGTTGTCGCGGCCAGTCGACTCGAAGAGTTTGGGGGGGAGTTCCTCCGCCTCGCGCTCACCGCCGACCCGGCCGATCCATGGCGCCTCTCCGCGGTGACGGGCGCCCTCCTCCCCACGGAAATGGATCGTGTCAACGCCTTCAAGGCGGTCTGGGATGCGCGTGGTGTCATCGTCGATGCGATCGAGCACCGGGTGGCCAATGCTGGTCAGGTGATCGTGGTGAACGAGATTGTGCCGCCAAGCTTCGTGCGCTTTCTGGAGGTCCCGGCCGAGGGTCCGTACGGCCCGTTGGTGAAGGCGATCGGAGGGATCGGCGCGTTCGGCAAGATCCGCACGGGCGGAACCTCGCCGGAGCTCTTTCCGTCGCCGGAATCGCTCACGCAGTTTCTGATCGCATGCACCGTGCAGCGAGTTCCTTTCAAGGCGACTGCCGGACTGCACCATCCGTTGCGCGGCTCATTCCCGCTCACCTACGACGCGCACTCCGAGCGATTCGTGATGTACGGTTTCGTCAATGTCCTGCTGGCCACAGCGGAACTGATGCGCGGCGGTGAGGGTGAAACCGCGCAGCAGATTCTCGAAGAGGATGAGCCGTCGGCCTTCGCGAGTTCCGCCGACGCCATCGCCTGGCGTGATTCGCGCTACTCGGGCGACGAACTCGCACGCGTCCGGCGTGAACTCTTTCTCGGCTTCGGCTCCTGTTCCTTCCGCGAGCCGGTCGACGAACTGCGCGCACTGGCGGTCGCATGAGCGAGCTTGATGTCACGCACGACGCATCACGCCGCAGCTGGGTGCCGAGTGCTGCCGGTCACGCGGAATTCCCAGTTCAGAATCTTCCGTTCGGTGTGAGTGCGACCGATGCGGCTTCCGGGCATCTGCTGGTCGCCATCGGTGATGAGGCGCTCGACCTCCCGGCGGCGCTTGCCGCGGGTTGGGGTGCGGATCTGCCAGGGCATTTGCAAGCCGCGTTACAGGCGAGCGATGTCAACCCGCTGGCGACCCTCACGCCAGTGGACTGGCGCGCAGTGCGCCGTGCACTCTCCGACGCGCTCAGCGACGAGCACTGGGCACCCAGGCTCACGCAGGCGCTTCGGCCGCAACGATCGCTCGCGATGCAGTTGCCCATGACTGTCCGCAACTACACCGACTTCTATGCGTCGATCCATCACGCCACCAATGTCGGCTCGATGTTTCGCCCCGATAGCCCGTTGCTACCCAACTACAAGTGGGTGCCGATCGGCTATCACGGCCGGGCGTCCTCGATCGTCATCGACGGCACGCCAGTACGTCGGCCCAGTGGTCAGCTCAAGGGCCCCGATGCCGAGCGTCCGGTCTTCGCCCCGAGCCGATCACTCGACTACGAACTCGAGCTGGGCCTGGTCATCGGCGGCAACAATGCCATCGGCTCCGCAGTCACCGCTGCCGATGCGGCCGCGAGACTGTTCGGAGTGGTCCTGCTGAATGACTGGTCGGCGCGCGACATCCAGTCGTGGGAGTACCAGCCGCTGGGACCCTTTCTCGCGAAGAACTTTGCCTCAACGATCTCCCCATGGATCGTCACGGTGGATGCCTTGCGTCCGTTCCGCGTGGTGATGCCCGAGCGTACCGGCAATGATCCGTCGGTGCTCGACTATCTCGTGATCCGTGACGACGCCACCTGGGCGATCACCCTCGACGTGGAACTCCGCAGCGCCGCGATGCGCGAGCGCCGGGATCCCGCGTTCCGGGTGAGCCGCGGCGAGTTCGCGGACGCGATGTACTGGACTCCCTCGCAATTGGTCGTGCACCACGGCAGCAACGGCTGCAACCTGCTGGCTGGCGACCTGCTCGGGACGGGCACGATTTCCGGACGCGTTCCGGAGTCTCGCGGGTGTCTGCTCGAACGCACCTGGCGCGGTGCCGAGCCACTGACACTTCCCGACGGCACGCAACGCCGCTTTCTCGAGGATGGCGACGAGCTCTCGCTCCACGCGCACGCCGAGCGTGCCGGAGCAGTGTCCATCGGCTTTGGCAGTTGCGGTGGTGTGGTGCTGCCCGCGTGACTGCCCGCGTGCCAGTGACGGTGAGTCATCTCGAACTTGTCGGTCCGACGGCCCTGCGACCCAGTACCGCGAGCAGTGACGGCGCCGTCTTGCGGCGGATGCAACCGCCCGAGGCGGCAGCAGTGGCCGCCTCGATGTATCGCTCGGTCGGTGGTGACTGGCATTGGCAGGACCGTTTGCCGTGGACCGCCGAAGACTGGGCCAGCGAGATCCACCGTGATGGTGTGGAGATCTGGCTGTTGTCCGACGGCGCTGCTGACGTGGGCTACTGCGAACTTGAATTGCTTGGTGATGTGGTCGAGATCAAGTATTTCGGCCTCACTGCCGCGGGGATGGGGCGCGGGCTCGGAGGCTGGCTGCTCACCCGCTCGGTTCAGCGCGCGTGGGAGCTCGGGGCCGCGCGCGTCATCCTGAATACCTGCACCCTCGACGGCCCCGCTGCCTTGCCAAACTATCTCGCGCGCGGGTTCCGGCTGGTGCGAGTGGAACACCAGCTCCGGGAGCTCCGCCAGTGAAGATCAGCGAACTCCGCCGTGACTACGCGCGTGCCGCGCTAGATGAGGTCAGCACCTCCCTCGACCCGCTCGAGCAGTTCAGCCGCTGGTTCGCTGAAGCGCGACAGGCGGATCTGCTCGAAGTGAACGCCATGACGCTCGCGACGTCCGATGCCACGGGTCGCCCGAGCGCGCGCATCGTGCTGCTGAAAGGTGTGGATGCTCGTGGCTTCCTCTTTTTCACCGATTACCGGTCGCGGAAAGGCGAGGAGCTGGCGCAGAATCCGCGCGCGGCGCTGGTGTTCCACTGGGCCGAACTCGAACGGCAGGTCCGGATCGGTGGCGCGGTGGAGCGATTGAGCGGTGAGGAATCGGCGAGCTACTTCCATAGCAGGCCCGAAGGGTCGCGCATCGGCGCCTGGGCCTCGCATCAGAGCGCGCCGCTCAAGGACCGTCGCGAACTCGAATCGAAGGTCGAGGAACTCACCGCAGCGTTCGCGAACGGCGAGATCCCGCTGCCCCCGTACTGGGGCGGCTTCCGTGTTGTGCCGGAGGAGATGGAGTTCTGGCAGGGGCGGCCGAGTCGCCTGCACGACCGAATCACCTATCAGCGGATCGGCGATGGTGACTGGGTCCGCGGACGACTCTCACCATGATGGCATCTCGGTGGTGACGCGTTCGGCGCCGAAGCTCGCCGATGGCGCCCGCCTCGCGGCCGCGGGCGTGCTCGTCAACGCGCTGCTGGCGATCGTCAAGGGCGTCGCCGGCATCCTCGGCAATTCGTACGCGCTCATCGCCGATGCGGTCGAGTCAGTCGCGGACATTGCCGGTTCGCTGGTGGTGTGGGGTTCACTCCGTCTCTCCGCGAGATCCGCAGATGACGATCACCCGTACGGCCACGGCAAGGCCGAGCCACTCGCTGCGGCCGCCGTCGGGTTGATGCTCTGTGGTGCGGCGCTCGGCATCGCGGTGAAGGCGGTCGATCAGATCCGGGATCCGCACCACGCGCCGAAGCCCTACACCCTGCTCGTGCTCATCGGGGTGATGGTTGTGAAGGAGTTGCTCGCGCGCCGGGTTTTCCGTGTCGCAAGCGACGTCGAGTCCCAGGCAGTGCACGCCGATGCCTGGCACCATCGCGCCGACGCGATCACTTCCGGCGCGGCGTTCATCGGCATCTCGGCGGCGTTGATTGGCGGCGTGGGCTACGAGTGGTGCGATGCGGCCGCGGCGATGCTTGCTTCGGCAGTGATCGGTGTCAACGCCGCGTTCATCCTGCGCCCGGCCGTACACGAACTGATGGATGGCGCCCCCGACACCTCCCTGCTGCATCGGGTGGCCGAGGCCGCCGAAACGGTCGATGGCGTCCAGATGATCGAGAAGTTGAAAGCACGCAAAGTCGGAACGCGTTACTTCGTCGATCTGCATGTCCAGGCCGATCCGGCAATGTCGCTCCACGATTCGCACATCCTCAGCGGTTGCGTCAAGACGGCAATCCGCCGGGCGGTGCCGTCGGTCGAGAACGTGCTGGTCCATATGGAGCCGTTCGAACCAGTATGACACTTGTCACGCGAGTCGGCGCGGCCCTCGATCGACTCTCGCCGCCCGGGGCGACCTGTCTGGTCGCGGTTTCGGGTGGCCCCGATTCGCTTGCGTTGCTCGACCTGCTTCACCTCTCGCATGAACAGCACGGTCGCCCTCTTGTTGTCGGTCATATCGACCACGGCATCGCCCAGGGAAGCGCCACGGTGGCCGATTCCGTCGAACGGGCCGCAGCGGAGCGTGGTATTCCGTTCCATCGCGTCCGACTCGAACTCGGGCCCTTGGCATCGGAAACCCGCGCCCGGGTGGCTCGTCGAGCTGCACTGGAGGAGATGGCAACCAATTGCGGGGCGGGCGTGGTCGTGCTCGGCCACCACGCCGACGATCAGGCCGAGACGGTGCTGCTGCGGGTACTGCGCGGCAGCGGTCCGGCCGGACTGGCAGGAATGGCGGGCCGCTCGGGTATCTGGGTCCGGCCGCTGCTTGGTGTTACCCGGCGCGAATTGACCCACCATCTCCGGCATCGAGGCTTGACCGGATGGACCGACCCCGCCAATAGCGACCCACGGCACCTCCGTTCCTGGCTTCGGGGGAGTGTCCTGCCGCTGCTGCGCGACCGGCTCCCCGACCTTGAGGCGAGGCTCCTCGAGACCGCTCGGCAAGCTGCGGCCGCCAGAGCCGGCTGGGATGACATTCCGGCGCTCCTTCCAGCGCTCGACCTCCGGGCAGATTCTGACGCGATTTCCGTTGCCGCTCCCCCCCTGTCGGACTATCGTTCAGGCGTGCGTCACGCCGTCCTGGCAGCCCTGGGGCGGCGGTTCGGCGTCCCCATCGGCCGGCGTCGTCTCGCGGCGATCGACCAGCTGCTGCAGGGAGGTCAGGGGAGCGTGTCGCTCGCTGCCCGTTTCGAGGCGGAACTGTTCGATGGGCGCCTGACGTTCAGGATTTCAGCGAGGCCGATGCGGCAAGCGGTTCAGCTGGAGGCGGGGCGCCTGATTCGCGTGGGTTCGGCCGAGTTCAAGGTGAATGAAGGAATGGCGACGCCCAGCGACCGTGGTGGCTGGAGTGCCGAGTTGGTCAGCGGGAAATATTTCGCCCGCGCGTGGCAACGAGGCGACCGGATTCGTCCCCTCAAAGGACAGGGCAGCCGCGCGGTCTCGGTCTTGCTTCGAGAAGCACGAGTACCGGCAGGGCGTCGGCCAGAATGGCCGATCGTTGCCGAAGTGGCCAGCGCGACGATCGTGTGGGTACCGGGCATCTGCCGAGCGGATGCGTGCATTCCAGAACCAGGAACCAAGGCCCTGCATGTCGACTGTGCTCTCGCCTGAAATGAAGCGCCGCGCAGGCGGCCGTGAACTGCGGATCGTCCTCGATGAGGCCACGATCGCCGATCGGGTGCGTCAGCTCGGCTCCGAAATCACGGCGGCATATCCGGATGGTGACCTGCTGGTGCTCGGGCTGCTCAAGGGAAGCTTCATCTTCCTGAGCGACCTGGTGCGACAGATCGACCGTCCGCTGCATCTGGATTTTCTGGTGGCGAGTTCATACGGCAGCGGCACGGTGTCGAGCGGCACGGTGCGCCTGCTTTACGACCCGGAGACGCCGCTCGAAGGGAAGCACATCCTCATTGTCGAGGATATCATCGACAGTGGGCGGACGATGATCCACCTGTTGAAGTTGCTTGAAGCGCGCAACCCGGCCTCGGTGGCGGTGTGCGCTCTGCTCGACAAGAATCTGTTGCCGGAGCCGATCCCCCAGATGCGCTGGGTGGGCTTCCCGGCACCGCCCGCCTTCCTGGTCGGCTACGGCCTGGATCACGCGGAAGACTTTCGCCATCTCCCGTTTATCGGTGACCTGATCTGATGCCAGACCGCAATGTGCCTCGCCCGCCGTCCAACAACCTGGGTGCCATGAGCAAGACGCTTGCTCTCTGGGCGCTCGGGGTGCTCATCGTGCTGGCGTTGTTCCAGTACATGCAGAAGCAGCGCTCGCCCAGCGAGTTCACCTACACCGAATTCTCGCGCCAGCTCGACGGCGGCAACGTCAGCGCGGTCGAGATCGTCGATGGCAAGGTGCTCAAGGGCGAGTTCCGCACGCCCGTCCTGCAGCAGACACGTCAGGTGAAGGTCTTCACCGTGCTGCTGCCGGTGGCGAATTCCTACGAGTTCATGCAGCGCCTCGAACAGGCTGGCGTGAATATCACGGCGAAAGAGGCCAAGGGCGGCCTCACGCTGCTGTTGCTGCAGGCGTTGCCGTGGGTGGTCATCATCGTGATCTGGTGGTTCCTCTTCCGGCAGATGCAGGCCGGCGGCAACCGCGCTTTCGCCTTCGGGAAGTCCAAGGCGAAGCTCCTGACCGGCGATACGCCCAAACTGACATTCGCCGATGTCGCGGGCGCCGACGAGGCGAAGGTCGAGCTGCAGGAAGTGATCGAGTTCCTCAAGGATCCGCAGAAGTTCACCCGCCTCGGCGGACGCCTCCCCAAGGGCGCCTTGCTGGTGGGGCCTCCGGGCACCGGCAAGACGCTGCTCGCGAAGGCCGTCGCCGGTGAGGCCGGGCGTCCCTTCTTCTCGATGTCGGGCTCCGACTTCGTGGAAATGTTCGTGGGTGTCGGTGCCTCGCGGGTGCGTGACCTGTTCGAGCAGGGGAAGGCGCACGCCCCGTGCATCATCTTCATCGACGAAATCGACGCAGTCGGGCGGCATCGCGGCGCAGGCCTCGGTGGCGGTCACGACGAGCGCGAGCAGACGCTCAATCAGCTGCTGGTCGAGATGGACGGCTTCGAGTCGAACGACGGCGTCATCCTGATCGCCGCGACCAACCGTCCGGACGTCCTCGATCCGGCGTTGCTGCGGCCGGGCCGGTTCGATCGGCAGATCGTGGTCGATGCACCTGATGTGAAGGGGCGCGAAGGGATCCTGCAGGTACATACCCGCAAGATTCCGCTCTCGGCCGATGTGCAGCTCGGCACCATTGCGAAGGGCACGCCGGGCATGGCAGGTGCCGATCTTGCGAACCTTGTCAACGAAGCCGCTCTCCTGGCCGCGCGGAACAACAAGTCTGCGGTCGATATGAGCGACTTCGAAAACGCCAAGGACAAGGTCATGCTTGGCGTCGAGCGACGTTCGCTGGTGCTGACCGAAGAGGAAAAGCGCCTGACCGCCTTCCACGAGGCCGGGCACGCCGTGGTCGCAATGAAGACGGCTGGGAGCGACCCGGTCCACAAGGTCACCATCATTCCGCGCGGACGAGCGCTGGGCCTTACGGCTTCGCTGCCCGAAACCGATCGCCACAACTACACCCGCGACTGGCTCATTGGCTCCCTCGCGATGTTCTTCGGCGGTCGCGCTGCCGAAGAAATTGTCTTCGGCCATGGTGCGGTCACGACGGGCGCTGGCAACGACATCGAGCGGGCGACCGCGCTGGCGCGTCGGATGGTCACCCAGTTCGGGATGAGCGATGTCATCGGGCTGATGGCTATCGGCGAGCGCGAGCAGGAGGTCTTCCTCGGCCGTGAGTTCGGCTCGCGCCGCGAGACGTCGGAGCAGACGGCGCAGATGGTCGATGGTGAAGTAAAGCGCCTGATCGACGAGGCCTATGCCACGGCGATGCGCCTGGTCACCGAGCATCGGGATCTGCTCGACCGCATTGCCCTCGCGCTGCTCGATCGCGAGACGATCGATCGCGAGGATCTCGACCTGCTCGCGCGGAACCAGCCGCTGCCGCCGCGCGCGACGCTGCCACCACCGCCACCCCCGACGACGCCGTTTGCGGCGCCGCGGAATGAATCCAGCGGCATGCGCGCTCCAATTCTGGGGGCCCCGCCGGCCGAACCCGCCGGCGCGTGATCGTTTCTCCACTCTCGGGTCGCGGCACCGCGATCCGTGACGCCCTCCTGTCCCACGGATGGGAGGGCGACGTGTGTCGGCTCACCGCCTCGGGGCTCGAGGGTGCCGCCTTCCACGTCACCGGCCTCAGCAGCGACACCATCGAAGCAATGCTGATGGTGTCCGCGCGCCTCGGCCTCGAGCTCATCACTGGCGACGACTGGATCATTCTCGCGGGGGCGCGCTCCCGACTCGGCGCCTTTGCGCGGCCATGGGTGCAGCCCGAGCCGGTGCGCGAGTTGGCGAATGCGATCGGGATGGCGATGCCCGCGGAGCCGAGTGCCGGGTGGCGCCACGCCGGCGGGGTGCAGTCGCTCGCGCACGCCGTCATCATCGGAGTGGTCAACGTCACGCCGGATTCGTTCTCGGGGGGTGGAGTGCAACTCTCTGCGGAGGATGCGCTGCGCGAGGTAGATGCTCTGCTTGCCGGCGGTGCCACGATTGTCGATGTCGGTGGGGAATCCACTCGACCCGGTGCCGTGCCGATCGATGCAGCCGAAGAGCTGGATCGCGTCATTCCGGTGATCGAGGCGATTGTCGCTCGTTTCCCGTCGCTGCCGATCTCGGTCGATACCGTGAGGAGTTCGACTGCACTCGCGGCACTCGATGTCGGCGCGGTCATCGTCAATGATGTCACCGCGGGCCGGCATGATCCGACGTTGCTCGCGGCTGTCGCTGCACGTGGAGCAGGGGTCGTGCTCTCGCATTCGCGTGGTGCGCTGGGTGATCTCGCGTCGTATCGGCATGCCGAGTACGCTGGCGACGTGACCGATGCGGTGGCTCGTGAGCTGGCTGTGGCGCAGGCGGCGGCGACGGCAGCGGGGGTTGTGCCAGAGGCCATCGTCCTCGATCCCGGGTTCGGCTTCGCGAAGACGCCGGAGCAGAACTTCCACCTCCTTGGCCAACTGGACGCGATTGTCGCCCTTGGTGCTCCGGTGCTGGTCGGGCCTTCGCGCAAGCGATTCCTGGGCGACGCCACCGGTCGTCCGATCGATGATCGTGAGCGTGCGACCGCGGCCGTCTGCGCCCTGGCGTATGACCGTGGCGCGAGACTCTTTCGACTGCACGACCCGGCGGCGTCACGAGACGCGCTCGCGATCGCGGCGGCGCTGCATCGGGGCGTCACCTGATCGAGGAGCGCCCACCATACCGCGCCGCCGGGCTCGCAGCCGCGCTGGTCCTGCTCGGCTACCTGCTGACACTGGCGCCTTCGGTCACCTTCTGGGATGCTGGCGAGTTCATCGCCGCCGCCCGGACACTCGGCATCCCGCATCCGCCCGGCACCCCACTCTTTGTCCTCATCGCCCACGTGTGGGGGGCGTTGCTTCCGTTCGGCGAATACGCCTGGCGACTCAATCTGCTGAGTGCGCTGTGCGGCGCGGTGGCGGCCGGATGCTGGTTTCTTGTGGCCGCCACGAGTCTTGAGCGGATGAATCAGGATGTTGGTGAGGCTCCCCGTCGGGTGATCGCACTGGGAGGGGGTGGGGCCGCGGCGCTCCTCACCGCGTTCACCTTCACGACCTGGCAGAACGCCGTCGAGACCGAGGTCTACAGCATCGCGATGTTGTCGATCGGGCTCGCGGCTTGGCTCGCCGTGCGCTGGCGCGCAGTTCGCCAGACCACCCACGGTGCGCGGCTGTTGTTGATGATGCTCTATCTCGGTGGCATCTCCATCGGCAATCACCTGCTCGCACTGCTGGTCGGACCGGCGCTTGTGGCGGGGCTGGTCGCAGAGGCACGGTGGCGCCCGCGCGCAACGCGAGAGGAAGCGGCGGCAGAGTGGACCCGGATTGCCGTGGTCGCAGCTGTGTGGGCCTTGCTGATCGCGTTCGGACTGGGAAGCGCGGGACTGACAGCGTTTGCCGGGGGGCTTGTGCTCGCGTCGGCGGTCTTCGCGGTGCGGACGCGACAGTGGACTTTTGTGGCCACGGCGCTGCTGATCGCCGTCGTCGGAATCACGCCTTACCTCTTCCTGCTCATTCGTGCGCGCCAGGCACCGTGGCTCAATGAGGCCGATCCATCGACATGGCACGCGCTGCTCGGCGTGATCCGCCGCGAGCAATACGCCGTCCGCACTCCGCTCGACGATCCGACCATCCTCCACGGTGCCAACAATCCTGGGCGGACGCTCACGATCTTCGGTTACCAGATGGCGAACTACGTCCAGTACTTCGACTGGCAATGGGCCAAGTCGATCGGCGTGACGATCGCTCCCTCGGTCGGTCGCCTGCTCGTTACCCTCGGGGCGTTTTCGCTTGGCCTGCGTGGCGCGCGCGCGCAGCATCGGAGTGATCGCCCGGGCTTCTGGCTGCTCTTCGTGCTGTGGCTGGTGACCGGCATCGGGCTCGTGGTCTACATGAACTTCAAGCCCGGGGCGACAGTCGGGTACGATCTCTGGCCCAACGGCAGCGATCACGAGGTGCGTGAGCGAGACTACTTCTTCGTCGCGAGCTTTGTGGCGTGGGGCGTCTGGGCCGCGATCGGTATCGCCGATCTGGTGCGATCAATCATGCCGCGAGTACGCGGTGCTGCCAGGACGGCGACAGTCGCGCTCTTTGGACTCGCCCTGGTACCGCTCGTACTCAACGCCAGGGCGGCGACGCGCCGGAGTGGGCCAGAGGCGACACTTGCGCGTGATTTCGCCCGCGCACTGCTGCAGTCGGTGCCACCGGGCGGGATTCTCTTTACCTGGGGTGACAACGACACCTTCCCGCTCTGGTATGCCCAGTCGGTCGAGGGAGTGCGGCGCGACGTCACCGTGGTCTGCCTCGCGCTGGCAGAGACGCCGTGGTACATGCGCTCGATCCGCGATGCGAAGCGTGAGCCGGTCGATCGCGCCCGACTTGCCACGGTGTGGCGAGACGCGCTGGAGCCTGCGCCTGGCGGACCGCTCCACGACCTCAGCGATGCGACCATCACGGCGTTCACGCCGCAGCGGACGGGGCAGGACCTCGAAATGCCGCTGCCGGATGGGCGCTCGATTCACATTCCAGCGGGGACCGCGATCTACGGGAAGGACTTCGTGGTCCTCGCCATTCTTCGTCAGAATGCTGGCCGGCGACCGGTGGTCTGGTCGGTCACGGCCGCAGTACAGCTCTTCGGACTCGGGCCACAGCTGATCCAGCAGGGGCTCGCGGTGGGGTTGCCGCTGGCTCGCCCCGACAGCATGGCGCTGGCCGCCGGTCCGGCTGCCGGCCCCGGCGGGGCGCCGCTCGATATCGCTACCACGCGACGGCTGATGTCTGAAAGCTGGGATTTCCAGACCCTCTTCGCGGGTGATGTCGAACGCCTCGATGCCAACATCCGAGGGATGGCGAGCACCATCGCTCTACCCTACGCGCAGGTAGGCGTCGCCCTGGCCGCCCGGGGTGACACCGCGGGGGCGATTCCCGCCCTTGAGCGCGCCGCCCGGCTGACCTCCCAGCCCGGGGTCCAGGCCGCGCTCGACCGACTCCGGAAGGGCCCGGAAACCCCGCTCGGCCGACCCTGAAGTCACCCCTTTCCGGAACCCTCCCCGGTTAGATTTACCGGCTATGTCAGAAGCGGCCCTGGCCGACCGACTGGCCGAAGTGCGGGCCATCCTCGCCGGGCGCAAAGCGGCGGGCGGGTGGCAGCACGACCCCAGGATCATCGCTGTCACCAAGACCCACGGATCCGAAGCCGTCCGGGCAGCCGCAGGGGCGGGTCTGACGATGGTGGGTGAGAACCGCGTCCAGGAAGCGCTGCCGAAGCAGGACGCCACCGCCGACATCGCCATCGAGTGGCATCTCATCGGTGGTTTGCAGCGGAACAAGGTGCGTCACGCGGTCGGTCGCTTCGCGATGATCCACTCCATTGACCGGGTCGAACTCGCGGAAGAGATCCATCGGCGCACTGATCCGACGCGCAAGCAGCCGGTGCTGGTGCAGGTCAACTGTTCCGGTGAAGCGCAGAAGGGCGGCGTCGAACCATCCGAGTTGCCATCGCTGCTCGACAGTCTGCGCCACTTCGACCGGCTGCAGGTGCAGGGCCTGATGACGATGGCCGCCTTCACCGATGATGAGCGGGTGCAGCGCGGGACCTTTGCGCTACTGAGAACCTTGCGTGACACGATGGTGAAATGGGGCCACACCCTGCCGGAACTCTCGATGGGAATGTCGGGCGACTATCCGGCAGCGGTCGAAGAGGGTGCCACCTTGCTCCGCCTCGGGACCGTGCTCTTCGGTGCCCGTGAATGACCCGAACCCGTGATGCCGTGACCGATCGCACTGCCACATCTGCTCCCGACGCGCGCCGCTGGCCGATCTGGCCCGAGGGCGGCGCCGACGCGCTCGAGCGCGAACTGCTGGCGACCTGGGACCGCGAGCAGCTCTTCGCCCAGGTGCAGGCCGCCAATGCGGAACTGCCGGGGTTCGTGTTCTACGAAGGGCCGCCGACAGCCAACGGTCGTCCCGGCATTCACCATGTCTTCGCCCGCACCATCAAGGACCTGATCTGTCGTTATCAGGCCCTGCTCGGCCATCGCGTCACCCGCATCGCGGGGTGGGATACGCACGGACTGCCGGTCGAACTCGAGGTCGAGAAGCAGCTCAAGTTCTCCGGCAAGAAAGACATCGAGGCGTTCGGAGTTGCCGAGTTCAACAAGCGCTGCCTCGAAAGCGTCTTCACGTACAAGACGGAGTGGCAGGAACTCTCGAATCGTACCGGCTACTGGCTCGACTACGACAACGCGTATGTGACGTACACGAAAGAATATGTCGAGTCGGTCTGGTGGCTCCTCAAGCGGCTGTACGAGCGCGATATGCTCTATCGCGGCCATCGGGTCCTGCCCTATTGCCCCCGTTGCGGCACGGTGCTGTCGAGCCACGAATTGGCACTGGGGTACGACGAGGTCCGGGACAAGTCGATCTACGTCACCTTCCCGCTTGATGACGACAGCCATCGTGAGCTGGTGGTCTGGACCACCACGCCGTGGACCTTGCCCAGCAACGTCGCCGTGGCCGTTCACCCGGATCTCGACTACGCCGAAGTGCAGGCACCGGCACATCCGGGCCGGATCTTCGTGCTCGCGCTGGCCCGGGTCGAGAAATCGGCCGAGTGGCTCGGCGAGGGCGTCGAGGTGATTCGCACCATCAAGGGGAGCGACCTCGCCGGGCTGCGCTATCGCCGACCGCTCGATGTGGTGCCACTGCCGAGCGACAAGGCGAGCCAGATCGTCGTGGCGGGTGATTTCGTGACTGCCGATGACGGTTCGGGCCTGGTCCATATGGCGCCGGCGTTCGGCGCCGATGACTACGCGGCGGGACAGACGCACGGCCTGGCGTTGCTGCGCCCCGTGGCAGCCGACGGAACATTCGTCGGAACCACCTGGCCCGAACTCGAAGGGAAACTGGTTACTGCGGATGAGACCAACGAACTCATCATTCGCCGGCTCAAGGAGCTCGGGCGGCATCTGCGCACCGAGCAGTACGTGCACACCTATCCGCACTGCTGGCGTTGCCGCAGCAAGCTGATCTACTACGCTCGCGATTCGTGGTTCGTGCGCACGTCGGCAGTGAAGGGACGGATGCTCGAACTCAACGCCGGCATCGCCTGGCATCCTCCCGAAGTCGGCACAGGTCGATTCGGGGAGTGGCTCGGCAATAATGTCGACTGGGCCCTCTCGCGCGATCGCTACTGGGGGACGCCGCTGCCGATCTGGGTCAGCGATCGCGATCCGTCGTACGTTGAGGTCATCGGTTCGCTCGAGGAGTTGCGCGAGAAGTCGGGATACGTCGCCACGGGCGACCTCGACGTCCACAAGCCGCTCGTCGATGAGGTCACCTGGCCGGCCCCTGGCGGCGGCACCATGCGACGTGCCCGCGAGGTGATCGATACCTGGTTCGATTCCGGAGCGATGCCGTGGGCGCAGTGGCACTATCCGTTCGAGAACAAGGAGCAGTTCGAGGCGCACTTCCCCGCCGATTACATCTGCGAAGGGGTCGACCAGACACGCGGCTGGTTCTACTCGATGCTCGCGATTGGCACCACCGCCTTCGACGCGGCGCCGTATCGCAACGTGATCGTGAACGAGCTGATCCTCGACGCGTCCGGGCAGAAGATGTCGAAGAGTCGCGGCAACGTCGTGGATCCGTGGGCGCTGGTCGCCGCGCACGGCGCGGACGCGGCGCGTCTCTACCTGCTGATGGCGTCGCAGGTGTGGCAGCCGCGGCGTTTTGACGAGCGCCAGTTGGTCGAGACGGCCGGCGGTTTCCTCAATACGCTACGCAACACCTACCAGTTCTTCGCCCTCTACGCCGGGAGCGCCGAGGGGGCGCCGCCGGTGCCCGAGCGACCGCTTGCCGATCGCTGGATCCTCGGGCAACTCGACGCGACCACGGCAGCGGTCCGTGCGGCGTTCGACGACTACGATGTCACCACCGGCGTGCGGGCGATCGTCGACTTCGTCTCCGACGACCTCTCCAACTGGTACGTGCGGCTCAATCGGGCGCGCTTCTGGGCCCCCGATCAGGACGCCGACGCCGCCGCGGTCGCGACGCTCCAGGAAGTGCTGACCACCGTGGCGGTCCTGCTTGCCCCGGCCGCGCCCTTCGTGAGCGACTGGCTCCACCGGGCACTGCAGGGGACGTCGGTGCATCTCGCGCGCTTCCCGGTCGTCCACGGACGTCACGACGCCGGTCGGCACCTCGCGATGGATGCGGTCCGTCGACTCGCTTCACTCGGCCGGGCCGCGCGGGAAACCGCATCGCTCAAGGTCAGGCAGCCGCTTGCCCGCATCAAGGTGGCGGTGCCGGCAGCCGTGCGTGGCCCGGATTTCGACGCCTTGCTGCCCTTGCTGGCGAGCGAAACCAATGTCAAGGCGATCGACGTCGTATCGTCGGACGAAGATCTGGTGCGACTCCGCGGGAAGGCGAACTTTCGCACCCTCGGCAAGCGCTTCGGGGCCGAGGTCAAGGCGGTGGTGGCGTACGTTGCCACCCTCACGCGCGAGCAGCTGCAACAGCTGGAACGCGGTGAGAGCGTGCCCGGGAACTTCGAGATCTTCCCGGAAGATGTCGTGGTGGAGCGGGAGGTCGTGACCGACTGGCCGGTGGCGAGTGAAGGAGCCTACGTCGTGGCGCTCGATCCGATGGTCACGCCGGAGCTGGCACGCGAAGGGGTGGCGCGGGAAGTCGTGAGCCGGCTGCAGCGACTCCGGAAGGACGCGGGGTTCGATGTCTCGATGCGGATCGAGGCATCGGTTACCGGCGACGACGGGGTGCTGGCGGCGGCCCGTGAGCACGCCGAATACATTGCTGGCGAAACGCTCGCTCGCGAGCTGATGGTGGGTAGTGCGCTGGTGCAGCCCGACCGGGTGGAGTCGGTCGTGATCGACGGACAGAATGCCGTGCTCGCGGTACGGCACATCGGGGACGGCCGGACCGCTTCCGGCCCAGAACGTGTGGATGAATCGTGACCAAGACTCAGCTGAAGCACCTCGAGGGACGGCTGCTCGAGGAGCGCACCCGCGTGATGAAGGAACTCGGCTACTACGACGAGGCCTTCAATTCGACGTTGCAGGGGTCGGACGGCGATCTGTCGTCGTACTCTTTCCATATGGCCGATCAGGGGACCGACGCCATGGAGCGCGAGAAGCAGTATCTCTTCGCATCGCAGGAAGGGCGCTACCTCTGGCACCTGAACGAGGCGCTTCGCCGGCTGTACAATCAGCCAGAGAAGTTCGGCAACTGCCATCAGTGCGGCACCAAGATCGATTTCGAACGACTCGATGCGCTGCCGCACGCGCGGCTCTGCATCTCTTGCAAGGAGAAGGAAGAGGATGGCAAGCGGCGCTGATCGACGGCCCCCGTTCTGGGGGCTGGTGGCAATCGTGGTCGTGCTCGACCGGATCACCAAGATCCTTGCCGAGCGCGCCCTGGGCGCTGGCGAGAGCATTTCGGTGGTGGGCGAGACGGCGCAACTCCGTCTGGTACACAACCCCGGCGCGGCATTCGGACTGAATCTCGGCGACTACTCGCGCTGGATCTTCATGGTCGTGGCGATGGTCGCGATCGTCTTTCTCTTCCGGATGTGGCGCGAGACGGCCGTGGCCGATCGCCTGCGACTCTATGCCCTCGGCTTCGTGGCGGGAGGTGCGGCAGGGAACCTGATTGATCGCTTCATCTCGCCGCGCGGCGTGGTGGATTTTATTGATGTAGGGGTCGCGGGGCTGCCGCGCTGGCCGACCTTCAATGTTGCCGACATCGCCGTCTCCTGCGGGGCCGTGGCGCTGGCGCTGTCGCTCTGGCGCGAGGACGCGCGGCGAGCAGCAGCCGTCGTACCGCCCACTTGAACCTCTGCGTCCTGGTTGAAAGTACCGAGCGGCTCGACCGCTTCCTCGCCGATCAATTGCAGATGTCGCGGACCGTCGCGGCCCGCCTGGTGGCCGACAAGGCCGTCACGGTCAACGCCGTGGTCGCGCGCGCTTCGCGGCTGATGCAGCGCGGCGATCTGGTTGAAGTCACCTTTCCGGAAAACGAAGCGCCGCGCACCTTCACGCCCAATCCGATCGGGCTCACCGTCGTCTACGAAGACGACGATCTCGCGGTTATCGATAAGCCCGCGGGGCTGGTCGTTCATCCTGCTCCCGGTCACTGGGACGACACGCTCGTCAATGCGCTTGTGGCGCGTGGCACCACGCTCGCCGGCGGCGCTGAAGGCCGGCCAGGGATCGTGCACCGACTCGACCGTGAGACGAGTGGTCTCATCATTGTGTCGAAGACCGAGCTCGCCCATCGTCGCCTCGGCGCGATGATCGCGGCACGCAAGGTGGCCCGGGTCTATGCCGCGCTCATCTGGGGCCACCTGGACGAGCCGAAGATCACCATCGATGCGCCGCTCGGGCGCTCGCCGCGCGACCGCAAGCGGATGGCGATTCTCCCCGATGGTCGCCCGGCCAAGACGGACGCTTTCGGGATTGCGCATCTCGGACCGGTCGAGGTGGTTCGCCTCGAGCTCCACACCGGTCGGACCCACCAGATACGCGTCCACCTCGAATCGATTGGTCACCCCATTGTCGGTGATCCGGTTTATGCCGGCGGTGGCTGGAAGCGCATTTCCGGGGTCGGGCGGGCCCAGGCCAGGCACCTCGATTCGCTGGCTCCCCGGCAGGCACTTCACGCCGCGCTTCTGGCGTTCCGCCATCCCATAAGCGGGGAGCCGATCCGCCTGACCTCTCCCTGGCCGGTCGATCTCTGGCCGTTGCTGGAGACGGCCGCCGGGCCAGGGGTGTTGCCGTCGCGGGAGGAAGCACTCACTGCCATCGGTTTCGAGACCCAGCATGGCTGAGGAGCTCCCGGCCGTTGCCGGACTGGTGGTCCGGGTGGCAGGGGTCCGCTGGTTCATTCCGGTCGCGGGAGTCGTGGAGGTCTTGCGGGATGCCCTGATCATCCGCGTCCCTGGTGCGGTGCCGGCCGTGCGCGGGATGGTGAACCACCGGGGCCGGATCATCACGGTGGCGGACCCGGTCCGGTCGCTCGATCTTCCGGGAGATGCGGGTGGGGCGGGGGAACTCGTCGTGGTCGAAGCGGAAGGCCGCCGCTTTGCCCTGGCCGTCGATGGTGTCGTGGAACTGAACGCCGAGCCGCGCACGGGGCTTGCAACATTGGATCTGATTCAGGTCGCCCACGCGATCTTTGCCTGACACTTGTCGCCGGAGGACCGATGGCCCAGCGGATTCTGATTTGTGACGATGCCATCTTCATGCGCACCATGATCGCCGACATCCTGACCGGGGCCGGCTACGAGATTGCTGGCGAAGCCGAGAGCGGTTTGCAGGCCGTTGAACGCTACAAGGCGCTCAAGCCTGACCTCGTCACGATGGACATCGTGATGCCCGATATGGGCGGCATCGACGCGGTCCGCGCCATCTGCACCAGCGACCCGAGCGCGAAGATCCTGATGTGCAGCGCGATGGGGCAGCAGGCGCTGGTGGTCGAAGCAGTGCAGGCAGGCGCCAAGGATTTCGTGGTGAAGCCGTTCCAGCCGGCCCGGGTACTCGAAGCCGTCAAGCGCGTCCTCGAGGGATGACCGACGCGCGGCGGGCGCGCTACGTCGCGCTCTTCGCGGCCGAAGCCCGCTCGATGCTCGGCGGGGCACGGCGCACGATGTCGGCGTGGTTCGACACGCCGACCGACACCAGCCACGCCGAAGAAGTGTTCCGCGTGTTGCACACCATCAAGGGAATGGCCGCCTCGCTGGATTTCACGGCGGTGTCCGACCTCACCCACACCACCGAGTCCTCACTGGCCACGGTGCGCGAGGGCGTACGGATTCCCGACCGCAGCTGGCTGCGTGAGCTCGAGCGCGGCCTCGACGATATCGCAGCGGCGTGCGAGCGCGCGGTGGTGGGTGAGGGCGGGGAAGCGGTGGTCGGGATCAACGCTCCGGCGGCGCCGCGCATTGTCCGCGTCGATATCGACCGACTCGATGCGCTCTTCAGCGACCTCGGCGGGCTGGTCACGGCGCGGCAGGACCTGGAGCGCCACGCCTCGGCCGACGCGCTTTCCCCGGTGGCGCGTGCCGCCTCGGTGATGGCGCATCGACTCGACAATCTGCAGGACCGGATTCTTCACGTTCGCCTGGCACCGCTCACCGAAGTCTTCGAGCGGCTGCCGCCACAGATCCGGGACCTCGCGCGTCAGCTGGGCAAGGAAGTGACGGTCGAAGTGTCGGGTGAAGGGCTCGAGGTCGACCGGGCCGTCCTCGACCAGCTGCCTGAACCACTGATGCATCTGATTCGCAACGCGCTCGATCATGGCGTCGAAACGCCGGACGAGCGTCGGGCCGCCGGCAAACGCCCGACTGGACGGCTCACCGTGCGAGCCCGGCGTGATCGCGATGCGGTGGTGGTGGAGCTGACGGACGACGGTCGCGGGATCGATCGGGAGAAGGTGGCCGCGAAGGCCCGCAGCCAGGGTATTCTCGAAGAAGGGTCGACGCTGTCCGATGATGGATTGTTGGCGGTACTGGCCCGGTCGGGCTTCTCCACCGCCACTGCCGTCACCGAAGTCTCGGGGCGCGGAGTCGGACTCGACGTGGTGGTGTCCCGATTGCACGAAATCGGCGCGGCCCTCTCGTTGACGACCGTGGCGGGGAAGGGCACCGTCTTCACGCTGCGGCTGCCGATGCGACTCGGCATCGTTCGGGCGCTGGTGACCGGCATCGGGGAGGAGCGGTACGTGATGCCGTTGACGCATGTGGCGGAGCTGATTGCCTGGGACCCGGGAGCGATTCGGCAGGTCGATGGCCGCTCGGTGATCGAGCACGATGGCGACACGATTCCGGTGGTCGATCTGCGCCGACTGCTGTTGTATCGGGGCGAGGTCGCACCGGGGCGCCGGCCGGCGGTGGTTTTCGAGGCGAACGGGCAGCGTGTCGCACTCCTCGCCGATGCGGTGCTCGGACAGGTCGATGCGGTGGTGCAGCCGCTTGAGCGACCGAAGGGGATGCCACGCTGGATTACGGGCGCCGCGGTGCTCGACAATGGCAGGCCAGCGTTACTCCTCGATCTGGCCAGTGTTGTGTAGGTATCCATCATCCATCTTCCCTGATCCTTCGCGGATGATGGATGATGGTTGGTGGAGGATGGATGGTCTTTCTTCAGCCTGGAGTTGGTATGGCTTCGTCGGATGATATCGAAACGCTGCGGCGCGACGGATTGCGCGAAGTCGCCACGATTGGCGCAGGGCACGCCGCGACGGCGCTCTCGCAGCTGACCGATCGCCGGATCATGATCTCGGTGCCACAGGTGCGTCGCGTCAACTACGGCGAAGTCCCCCAGATGCTGGCGACCTTCGGCGATCACGTCGCCGTCGTGTCGATGCGGATGCTCGGGGATCTGACCGGCCGGGCGCTCCTGACATTCGGCGAGCAAGATGCCACCCGGCTCTGCGATCTGATTCTTCGCCGACCGGTAGGCCCGCCGCGCGCGCTCGGCGAGCTGGAGCAGTCCGGCCTCAAGGAGGTCGGCAACATCGTCTGTTCGGCCTATCTCACCGCACTGAGCAACTTCATGGGGATGATGCTCCTGCCATCGGTGCCATCGCTCACGGTCGGGCCGACCGCGCTTGCCATCGCGTCCACGGTCGACCCCAACGAGAGCGTCAGTGACCTCCTCTTCTGTGTCGATACCGCCTTCCGTGCCGAGGGCAACGAGAATCCCTTGACCGGGGCATTCCTGTTGATGCCCGACCACGCCTCGATCAAGGCGATTCTCGAGGCAATCCGGCTCGACTAGCATGACGGCGCCCCGACCGCGCGACGCCACGATCGTCGCTGCGCTGGTGCAACGCCTCGGTGCCGCCGATGCGGCGACGCTGACCAACCTCGCGTGGTTCGCGGCACGGCGCGGCGCGATGACGATCGCTCTCGACGCCGTGCGGCATGCTGTGACGCTTCCCGGGGCGCCGCGCGCGGCATGGCGAACGCTCGAGCGCCTCGCCGTGGGTCGCACCGACCAGCTGCTGCTGGCGCTCCCCTCAGGCCATCCCTCGAACCAGAATGCTCACAGCGTAACCCATCCGCTCGCGGCTGCGGTCGCGGCGCACTCGCAGGGCGCGTTTGCGGTGGCGGAGGCGTGCTACTGGGCTGCCACCAGCGACGGCGCCGACGCCCCTGCCGCGTGGAACGGACTCGCCGTGCTGCACGAGGAACGGGGTGAACGTGCCGCGGCCGACGAAGCGTGGGGCCAGGTGGCGCATGCACCGGCCATCGCGACCATTCACGACCGGGCCCTCTCCTGGCACCGACGCGGCGAGACTCTGGGCGCACGTGCCCTGCTTCGTGATGCGCTCGCCGCCTTTCCAGGTGCTGCTCCGCTGCTTTATCTCGCCGGCTATCTGGCGTACCTGGGTGGCGAGGCCGCTGCCTCCGTGCCGTTGCTGACGGCCGCGGTCGCCGTTGAGCCGGCGATGGCCCGCGCCCATTTCACGCTGGGCCTCGCACACGAACGCCTCGGCGCGCACACCCTTGCGGTGGAAGCGACGCGACGAGGGTTGCAGTGCTCGCCGTGGTTCGTCCCGGAAGTGTGGCTGCTCGAGAACGGCCGGCGCGGCGAACTACTCGAGGTTGCCCCGGAGCGGTCTGCCGGCACTGCTGCCGCCACCGATGAAGTGTTGCTCGCCCTCGGCCGCTCGCTGCTTGAAACGCTGCACCTCGGCGAGGCGCTCGCCGTCTTCGATCAGGTGCTCGTGCGTCAACCTGCGCACACGGCGGCGCTCTTCCATCGCGGTGTCGTGCTCGCCAAGCTCCGCCGCTACTCCGATGCACTCGCGGATTGGGAGGCCGTCGGACGGGCTGACGGCGAGAGTGTCCTCGGGGCGATGAGCAAGCGCCACGCACGTTCGGCGCGCGAACTCGCGACCCTGTTCTCGGGAAGCTAGGGCGCGATGCACGGACCGTTGAGTGAAATTTCTCTCGTGGAAGTGCTGCAGCTGCTGCAGCGTGGCCAGCGGAGCGGTACGTTGCGGGTCACCGGCCCCGATCCGACGGCACCGCGCACGCTCTGGCTGCTCGATGGTGTTGTCGTGGCACTCGAGCCGGAAGCGAGCGATGCAGCGGTCGATGAGGGGTTGATCGCCCGAGCGCTTGCGAGCAACGATCCGGAAGATGGTCCGGCGACGGTTGCACCCTCGGTGCGCGATGCCCTGCGCTCTCGACTCGCGAGTGCGGCGCTCGGTGCAATGCTGCACTGGTCTCGCGGGCGTTTCGATTTCACCGAGGGCCCGGTACCGCCGGGGCCACTGAATGTGTCGCCCGATGCGCTGGTGCTCGACGTGGTAGAGTCCGAGATGCGTCGCGTGGACCTCGCCGGCGAGCTGGACGAATTCCGCGCGGTGCCCGCCTTTGCGCCGGCAGACCAGCTCGCAGCTGGCGAACTCCCCACCCTCGACCCGCTTGACTGGCGCCTGCTGGATGCCGTCGACGGCATCCGCAACGTCGCGGCCCTCGCCGCCGCCCTCGACGAGCCGCTTGATGCCGTGGCCGCTCGCGTTCGGGCGATGCAGGGCGCCGCTATACTTCAACTCGCCGCTGCGCCGGCCGATGTCTCGCTGGAGGCACGTGCTGCCATCGAGGCAGGGCGGTATGATGACGCCGCGCAGTTGCTGCGCGCGCGGGTCGAGGCCGTCCCTGGCGATGGGGAGGCGTGGCGGACCCTCGGCCTCGCTGAGGTGGGGGCGGGAAGGTTCGATCGCGCCATCGGCGCGTGGGAGGCGTGGCGTGCGGCAGATCCGACCCGGGCCGACGAGGCTGCGTCGCTGACCCGCGCCGCCCAGACTATGGTGGAGGCGCTTCGCGACAGCCGTGACTGATTCGACTCCGAGACTTCCCAGCACCACGCAGGGCCTCGCCTTTCTCGATCTCGGCGAGCGCCTGCGTCAGCGCGGCCAACTCGAAGCTGCCGCGACGGTGGCCATGGCCGGACTTGCTCGGTACCCGGCACTGGCGGATGCGCACGACCTGCTGGCGCGAATCCGCGCCGACCAGGGGGAGGATGCGCCAGCGATCAGCTCCTGGCACGCCGCGCTTGAAATCGAGCCCGCTCATGTCGGCGCGCTCAAGGGCCTGGCGTTCATCGCCTTCCGGGCCCGGGATATGGTCACGGCCGAGCGCCACCTCGAAGCCGCCGCCATGCAATCGCCGCACGATAGCACCATCATCGCAGCGCTCGACCGCGTTCGTTCGGCAACCCCAGGGCCGTCGGCCGAGACGTTCCGTCTCGACGAACTCGGTAGTGGGCTTCTCCTCTTCGATGCGCAGGGAATGCGACTCACCGGTGGTGTCGGCCCTGGCACTGGCGAACCCGAGGCGGATGCCGCAGCAGCCGAGGCCTCCGGGCTGGCGCGGGAAGCAATCCGCGCGACGCGATTTCTCGGACTTGGGGCCTGGCAGCATCTGGTCCTTGAAGGTGCCGACGCACGCGTGGCGCTGGTGAGCATTGATGCGGATGCGACGCTGCTGGTGCGCCGCTCCGCCACCACGCCTCCCGGCCGGCTGCTCGCCTCGACTGCGCGCGCGGCTGATGCGGCCCGCGAATGGCTGGGCCACTCCTGATGAGCATTCCACGCTGGGAAGGGATGTTGCGTGAGATCACCGGCATCGTCGGGGTGCGCGGCGCGCTGATCGTCTCCTCGGATGACGGGCTCGTGGTCGCGGAGTCGGCGATGGACGGCCTCGAGACGACCGACGTGGCGGCGTTTGCCGCATCAGTCATTTCTCGCGCTCAGCGTACCGCACGCGCGATGCATTGTGCGCCGCCAACTCGGGTACACATCACCGCCGAATCGGGCACCCTCTTCGCGGTGGCCGGTGCCGACCCGCTCTGGCTCGTGGCGGTAACCGACACCACCGTTGAGCTCGGTCGCCTTCGCCTCCTCCTCGGTGATCTGGCCGTGGTGCTGACCTGATGCGCGTATTGGAGCCGTGGGTGGCAGACCCGCTCGCCGAATTCCTGCGCGAATCATCGGCGCGACTCGCGCTGGTGATGACCAGCTCGGGGCAGGTGATCGCGCAGCACGGCTTCACGCGCTCACTCGACGTGATGGCAGCCGCTGCGCTGGGCGCCGGCATTCTCGCGACTACCGGTGAACTCGCCAACGTCGTCGGAGCCGAGCACGGGTTCGGGGTCATCGTGCATCAGGGGCAGGCGCAAGGCGTCTGGCTGGCGGGCTTCGATACTCCCCGTGGTCGCTGGATCGGGCTGGTGGTATTTGGTCGCGAATCGTCGGTCGGCCTAGTGCGACTCTTTTTCACGCGGTTCACCGAGCGTCTTGTCGCCGCGGCCCCGGTCACGGTGCCGGTGCGCGAAGTGCTCGCTGAGGGGTTCGAACGCGAACTCGACGAGTCGCTTCGCGCGCTCTTCGGGCGGAACTGATGGCGCGCATCGTGGTTGACCGCCAGGAAATCACCGCCACGCTGGTCGTCTTCGGTGCAGCGCGCGTCGGCAAGAGCTCCATCCTGCGCTGTGTCCAGGATCGCGTGGCGCCGGCACGAATCGGCGAGCGATTTCCGCTCGGCTCGCCGCCATCGGGTGTGCCGCTGCTCGACTGGCTTCCGCTCGATCTCGGCCGCATTTCCGGCTGGCAGGCACGAGTCAACTTGTATGGCGTCCCGGCCGAACGGCACGCCGACGCCACCCGACGACTCGTCCTCTCCGACGCCGACGGCATTCTCTTCGTGGTGGACAGCCAGGCGGCACGCCTCAACGAGAATGTCGACGCGTTGCGTGCGCTCGAGGGGCAGCTGCTCGATCGGGAAGGTGACTTCCGCGATGTCCCGCTCGTCCTGCTCTATAACAAGCAAGACCTGCCGGCCGAGATGATCCTGACACCAGATGCGCTCGGTGAAGCGCTGAACTTCCGTGATGCACCGAGCTACGCCTGCGATGCGCTGCGTGGCGTGGGCGTTCTTGAAGCACTGCACACCGGAGTCACCCGGATGATGCGACGGATCGCACCGTCGCGTGCCGGGTAGCCGCCGATGCTGAATCCCAATTCCCGATTTGCCTCGTTCGTCGTCGGGTCGTCCAACCGGCTCGCGGCCACGGCCGCCAAGGCGGTGGCCGAGGCCCCGGGCGCGGCCTATAACCCGCTCTGGTTCTATGCCCGGCCCGGGCTGGGCAAGACGCACCTGTTGATGGCAATCGGTCACGAGGCGCAGGCGATCGATCCGTCGCGCACGGTCGAGTATGTCACGGTCGATGACTTCGTCGAGGCGTACCACGCCGCGCTTGCTGCCGGACAGGCTGAGGCGTACCGCCGCCGCTTCACCGAGGCCGATCTGGTCCTCCTGGATGATGCGCAGTTGCTTACCGACCAGCGTGAACTGCAGAGCGAGCTCCTCCGTCTGATCGATGTGCTGATGGCAGGTGACCGGCAGATCGTGCTGGCCGGCGATCGGCCACCGGAAGAGATCCAGTCGCTCGATGAACGCCTGATCCGTCGCTTCTCGGGTGGTCTCGTCATCGACATCGGCGCCCCCGATTACGAAACGCGACTGGCGATCCTCTCGCGCCGCGCGCAGGAGCGGCACGTCGGCTTCAGCACCGAGGTGCTCTCTGCCGTGGCGGAGTTGCCAATCACGACCGTGCGAGAGCTCCTCGGCGCGCTCAATCGGCTGATCGCCCAGCAGGCAGTCCAGAGCTCGCAGCTGAGTGCCGCAGAAGCACGGCAGCTGTTGGCCGGGCTCGGCCACGTCAAGGCAGAAGAGCCACCGTCGCCCGCCGAGTTGCTGTCGTCAGACGCAGGCTTCTCGCCGGCGAGTGCGGCCGAAGTGCGCACTGAATTGCCGGCGGTCACGGCGGCCGGCGGCGACGAGTTCTCGGATTTTCTTTCGGATCTCTCGGCGGCGGTCTCGCATCAGGTCGATCGCTGGCGTCAGCGAGTCACCGAGGCCTCGTTGCGCTATGTGGGCGAGGGGTTCCGGAACACCCGGCTCGAGTCCCTGCTCGCCGGCGAGATGGGAAGCGATCCCGAGGTCGCCCTCGAGGAGTTCGAGCGCGACGTCGAGGCGCTCCGCGCCTTGCAGCGCGAACTGAGAGAGCTCGCGCCATCGCTCCTCGGTGCGGGAGCGTTACACGACCCGGATCGGCTCGCCGAAGCTGAAACCCTGGTAGCCGAAGCGCGCGAGGCGGGTGAACCTCTGCCTGGCCCGATGGCGCGCTACACGCTCGAACTCTTTGGCGAGGGGCCCAGCACGCGCTCGGTCGTGGAGGCGATGCGCACGGCCGCTGGTGCACCGGGGCAGCGCTATAACCCACTGGTGATCGTCGGGCCGGCGGGCACCGGCAAGACGCATCTCCTGCATGCCTTCGGGCACGCCCTCCGCGCATCGGGGCTTGGTCGCGTTGCCGTGTTCGATGCCCAGCAGTTCGTGGATGGGCTCGTGGCCGCCCTTGGTGACGGCACAATCGCGCGGTGGCGGCAGCGTCTCCGTCGCGTCGACGCGCTGCTACTGGACGATGTCGGTGTCTTCGCCGGCAAGGAGCGCAGTCAGGAAGAGTTGTATCTCCTCTACAACCTGTTGCTCGAGTCCGGGCGCCAGATGGCGTTCACGGCGAGTGCGCCACCTGGGCAGCTCGAGGGCTTCGAGCCGCGGCTGGCGACACGACTCGCCGGCGGGATCGTTCTCGAACTCGGGCCCCCCGATCGCGAAGCCAAGCTGCACGAGGTTGCCCGACTGCTCGGCACGGCGGCCGAGGATGGTGACCTGGTCGAGTATCTCGCGGCACGCCCCGCTGCTTCGCTGCGCGACGTGCAACAGTTGCTGCAGCGCCTCACGGCCGCGGCCGAGGAACGGCACGCGACCCTCACGCTGGCCCTCGCTCGCACGTTGCTCGAGGGGTCGCCGGTGGATGGACCGCGACCACCGCGACGTGGCAACGGACTCATGGCGCCTGGGAGTGGCGCGGTTCGTTCGCGCGAGAAGATGGTCGAGATCTGGCCCGATATTGCCGAGCGCCTGCTTGAGGAATGGCGCTGATGGCAATCAAGGGCTCGCTCAAGGAGGCCTCGCTCCCCGATGTGGTGCAGTTGCTCTATCTCGGCCGCCGCACCGGTTGCCTGTCCGTCGCCAACGATCGCAACTTCGCGTCGATCTGGCTCGACGACGGCTGGATCGTTTTTGCCGGCATGGTCTCGCGTCCCGACCGACTCGGCGAGCGACTGGTGGCCGCGGGGAAACTCACGTCGGAGCAACTCGAATCGGCGGTCGCGACGCAGGCGTCGTTGCCCGGTCATCGGCTCGGCGCCGTGCTGGTCCAGCTGAACTACCTCAGCAACGCCGAGCTCGAAGGCGAGTTGCGCCGTCAGGTTGAGGAGACGGTGTACACGCTCTTCACCTGGGCCAGTGGCACCTTCTCGTTCGAAGCCGGCATCTCGCCTGATGATGCCGAAGGAACGGTGCGACTCAATCCCGAGGGCCTGCTGCTCGAAGGTGCGCGTCGCGTCGATGAATGGAGTGTGATCGCCAAGAAGATTCCTTCGCTTGATGCGGTCTTCGCGCTCGAGGGCGAGGGAGATATCGACCTCAAGGGCGACGCCACGCTTGTCGACATCGAGCGCCGGGTCCAGCCGCTGATCGACGGTGCGCGAACGGTACGCGAAATCATGGAAGCCACCGGCCTCACCGATTTCGAAGTCTGCCGCGCACTGTTCGGCCTGACGACGGCGGGGCGCCTGCGCCGGGTGGCAACGGCGGCGCCAGTCGTACCTCGGCAGGGAAATGCGCGGCTCGAAGAGCACCGCAATCTTGGTGTAGCGTTCTACCGCACCGGGATGCTCACCGAGGCCGAGCGCGAGTTCAAGCGGGTCGCCGAACTGCGCCCCGGCGATGGCGAGCCATCGTTTCAGCTCGGCCTGATCGCCTTGCGACAGGCCCGGTGGTCCGATGCGCTCGACCAGTTCCAGCGTGCCATCGAGCGCGCCGGACCACGGCCGGCGTTGTTGCACAATCTTGCGCTTGCCCTGGAATCGCTCGGCCGGGTTGACGAAGCGGATGCTGCGCTTGCCGATGCCGTCCAGCTCGATCGCGACGATCCGCGTCTCTGGACTGGCTGGGGACTGCTCGCGCTTCGTCGGAGTGAGCCTGCGAAGGCCCTCGAACGCTTCGCGCGGGCCCGTGACCTCCTTGGGTCGCGCCGGGCCCCCGCACACTGGTACTGGGGTTGTGGCTGGGCTCAGGCGCTTTCCGAGGCGTGGCAGGACGCGCTGGCCACCATTCGCGATGGCGTTACCGCTTATCCCGACCACCCAGTGCTGCGGACGACGCTCGGCGTGCTGCTCGAAGGGACGGGCGAAGTAGGTGAGGCGGAGGCGCACCTGCGCCATGCACTCGGTGAAGATCCGACGATTCCGCAGATTTCCAAGAATCTCGGCGACCTCCTCTACCGTGCCGGGCGCTGGGATGAGGCAGAGGAGTCGTACGAGCGTGCCGCGAAGCTCGCACCATCGCTCGGCGATGACCTCTATTTCAAGCTCGGCAACCTCGCCTGTCGTCGCGGCGACATGAGTACCGCGCGAGGCCACTGGGCGGCGGCACTCGCGCTCAATCCTGAGCATGCCCTGGTCCGCGCGAATCTTGCCGGCTCCGGTGCGGCGTCGTGAGTCCCGATCTGCTGGGCCCGATGCGCGCGGAATACCAGCGTCTCAACGAGCGGCTCGCCACGCCGATGGCGCCGCCAGAACGCGATGCTGTCCGCGCAGCGATCATCGCCCTCTTCAAGGAGGCCGACGGGCTGCTCACGGAGGTTGCCGCGTTCAAGGAATCGATTCGCGCACTGGTCGATGGCTTCAAGTCGCTGCCGGTGGATGCTCCCGCGACGATCCGTTACGACCATATCGGCGCCTCCACTTCCATGGAGCGTGGCTGGAGTGACCTTGCCGGGGCGCGCTGGGTCAACGCAGAGGGACATTTCCGCGAGGCCGTCGCCCGAGACCCTGGCAGCACTGATGCCCAGGCATTGCTCGGTTGGTCGTTGATGCATCAGCAGCGCCACGACGAAGCACTGCAGTACTGCCTCCAGGTCCTGATGCGGGAAACGGAGCACGGGCTCGCGCGCGTCGCGCTGGGTGTCATCTGCCTGCGGAAGGGGATTACTGGCGAGGCGATGGAACATCTCTCGCGCGTTGCGGGACGTCCCGGGGATGCCCGGGCAATTCTCTACGCCAATTACTGGCTCGGGGTCGCCTACATCGAGCGGGAGATGGACACCGACGCGGTGGAACTGCTCCGGCGCGCGGTGGCACTGGGGCCGAACCTCGCCGAGGGGTGGGCCGACCTCGGGCGGGCGCTCTGGTTTCGCGGCGAACCAGATTCCGCCCGCGCGGCCTGGGCGACCGGAGCGGCCGTTCGGCACTCGCCGTTCTCGGAGCGAAGCGCCACTCTGCTGGAGGTCACCAAGGCCGGAGGAGTGCCACCACGTTCCGCCTTTCGCTGAGCCTGCTCCTGGCGCTCCAGAGCCAGGCGCCCCAGCTGGCGGGGCCGCCGATGCCCGAGCTGCGCATCGAAGTCGGGGATGTCACCGTACTGGTGGACCGGAAGCACGCGGCGCTGGGGACCGAACTTGGCGAGGCGGCGGGGCGGGTTCGCGACTGGTTCGGGCTGGGTCGACTCGACCTCGGTGAACTCGTCCTGGTGGTGGTGGCGGACACTGGCGCATTTGGTGGCTGGTCCCGGGGCCGCGTCCCGGCGTGGGGAGCCGGCCTGACACTGCCCGGCAGCCGCCTGGTCGTGGTGCGGGTCGATGCCGGCGACCCGCTAGGGACCCTCTGGCACGAACTGGCGCACGTCGCGCTCCACCAGCAGGTCCGGGGTCGGGTGCCGCTCTGGTTCGACGAGGGTTACGCCGTCCTGGCAGCCGGGGAGTATGGTCGGCTCGCCGGCCTCCAGCTGAACCTTTCGGTGGCATCCGGGCGGGTGCCGACGCTACGGGCGCTTGACGGGGCCCTCCGCGGCAGCAGCGGCGACGCCGAGGAAGGGTACGCGCTGGCAGGCTCGGCCGTGTCCTACCTCGCCCGCCGGCACCCCAGCGGCTCCCTGGTGCCGCTGATGGAGCGGCTCAAGGCCGGAATGCCGTTCGACGAGGCGGTCCTGGCCACCACCGGGCTGAGCGAAGATCGCTTCGACGAGGCGTGGCACCGCGAGGTCCGCAAGCGCTACAACTGGCTCATCTGGCTCGCGACCGGTGGGGCCTGGCTGATTGTGACATTGTTGCTGGGCTGGGCTGCAGCCTGGCGGCGACATCGAGATGCACCACGCCGTGCCGCCCTGAACGAGGGATGGGTGATCGAGGAGCCAGATAACGAGGAGATTACAACTGCCGAACAGGCGCCCAATCGGCTTGACCGAGGGGACTCTGGCGGCTAGCCTCCTCAGCTTATGCCATCTACTGACCAGGTCTCCGTGCCGTCGTCGACGCTCTTCACGCGCCGCAATCTGCTCCTGATCGCCGTGGCATTGGCGAGCATCGGAGCGGGGTATGCCGTACTCGTCGGTGGTTCGCCTGGTGCGGCTGCCGTGCTGCTGGTCGCTGGATATTGCGTCCTCTTTCCCTTGGCGTTGCTGGCCTGAACTTCAGGACGAGGGCGAATAGCTCAGCTGGTTAGAGCGCCTGCCTTACACGCAGGATGTCGGGGGTTCGAATCCCTCTTCGCCCATCCGCAACGTGTTGGAAGCGTGGGCCGTACCCGTCTTATAGTCTGAACCTCACGGAGGTAGCTGGGATGTTCCAACAGGTGTCGTCGCTTGTTCTTCTCGCCGTCCTGACCACGGCCGTGCCCGCTCCCGCAATGCAAATCCGCGGGACGATCAGCGGTGGCACACGGCAAGTGCCCAAGACGCTGGTGTTGATCGCGAATCCGTTCTCTGCGTCACCTCCGGATTCCGTGGTCGCCGTTGCGATCGGAACGGCGGCGCGTGAACGTCTCGATAAGACGGTCGGCACCGACTATCGCATCATCACCCGCAAGGAGATGAACGATGCGCTGACGACCTACGGCTACGGCACAGACGCGATCCTGACGCCACTGTCGGCAGGCCAACTCGCGCGGCAGCTGACGTCACGCTACTTCATCACCTCGACGCTCTCGAAGTCGGGCGGCAACATCACGGTGACCGCGCGTCTGGTCGGTTCCAACATCGACGTCGGTCAGGTCGTGACGGTGACGGGGGCGGCTGGTCCTGAGGTGGGCAACAAGCTGGGCGATGCACTGACTGCGGTGATGAAGGCGATTGCCGACGCGAAGAGCTGCAGCGATCTCGCCGCGACCAAGCCGGAGAAGGCGATCGAATCGGCCAACAAGGCGCTCAAGGTCGTCCCGAATTTCGGCCTGGCCGAGTGGTGTCTCGCCGAGATGGCGCTGAAGAAGGATTCGGTGGGTGCCGAGGCGATCACGCACCTGGGCAATGCGGTCAAGGGCGACCCGCTGTCGCTGGTCGCGATGGACCAGATGGCGCAGATCTACCAGAAGAAGTCCGACAGCGTCAAGGTGATCGAGACCTACCAGGCGATGCTGCGCGCGGCTCCGACCAACAAGCCGTTGCTCGAGACTGCATTCAAGCTCTTCCTGCGGTACGGCAAGCCGGAGTCGGCAATGTCAGTCGCCGATGAGGGGATCAAGCAGGATCCGGCGAACCCGGACTGGTTCGACCTCAAGAGCAACGTCTGCTTCGTGAAGGAAGATTACGCCTGTGCGGTCACCGCGCTGGAACAGGTATTCGTGGTCGACAGCACGCGTGCGGACACGGCGTACTTCAACAAGATCCTGTACGCCGCAGCGCAGAAGCCCGACACGGCGAAGTATCTGGCGTTCGCACTTCGTGCCATCAAGCGGTTCCCTGACAACGCGGGACTGCTGGAAGAGGCGGGGAAGGCGTACGCCATCGCGGGGCAGACTGACTCCACCGTCGCGGTGACGCAGCGGCTGGTCAAGATCGATCCGAGCAAGACCGACGCGGTTCTGCGCGTTGTCAAGCAGCTTTTCGATGCCAAGAAGTCGCACGAGGCGATCCAGTTTGCGCCCCAGATCAAGCAATTCGGGGATGAGGACGCGAAGAACAATTTCTCGAACCTGACGTTGCAGGCAATGCAGGCGGCTGCGGGCGCCAAGCCGCCAGAGAGCGCCGCTCTGATCGAGATGGGCGAAGCGTCACTCTCTGTCGGGCCGACGAATCCGAACATTCTCGTGTTCACAAACTATTTCTATGCGGTTGGACTCCAACCGCAGCTCAGTGAACTGGCCACGACGTCGCGCGCGCAGAAGTCCTGCGAGCTGGCCAAGAAGGAACAGGAACTGCTCGCGAAGCTGGAGCCGGCGGTCACGCTGGCAGCGTCGAGCACCAACACCGGCGTGGCGGCCTATGCGAAGCAGCTGTTGGCCTCGGTGGTTTCCGAGAAGCCAGCCGTGACCCAGATGATCGGCTCCTTCTGCAAGTAACACTTCCCCCGACGGGGCAGCTTCTATATATTCGGCGGCTGTCCTTGGGGGGCTGTAGCTCAGTTGGTTAGAGTGCCGCACTGTCACTGCGGAGGTCGCGGGTTCGAGCCCCGTCAGCCCCGTCCCGCTCGCCACCCCGTCCGTTTTACGGACGGGGTGGTTTGTTTTCCGGAACCCTCATGACCAACCCGCTCCTCCACGTCCCCGTGCTCCTCGAACCGATCCGGGCTCGCGCCCTCGGCTCGAAGCGCGTGGTAGACGCCACGCTGGGCCACGGCGGCCATGCGGCGGCCTTCCTCGCTGACGGCGCCAAGGTCCTCGGCATCGACCGCGATCCCGACGCCATCACGACCGCTCGGGCCCGGCTCGGGGAATCCGGGATCGAATACCTGCAGGCCGCCTATGCCTCTCCGGAGGCGCTCGCAGCAGTGGCCCGGTTCCGGCCGGGGTTCATCCTGCTTGATCTCGGTGTCTCCTCCCGGCAACTCGACGAGGCCGACCGCGGCTTCACCTTCCGGGCCGGGGCACCTCTCGATATGCGGATGGGCCCCGACGCCCCGACCGCTGCCGAGTGGCTCGCCGAGACCGAGGAGGGGGAGCTGGCGGATGTCTTCTACCAGTACGCCGACGAGAACCGCTCGCGGCGGCTCGCAGCCGAAATCGTCCGGCGCCGGGGGAACGCCCCTTTCCTGGTCAGTGACGATCTTGTCAACGCGATCCGCGGAGCCCTCGGCCCCAAGAGCGGCCCCCCCGACTTCGCCCGGATCTTCCAGGCGGTCCGGATCGCCGTGAACGAGGAACTGACCGGACTGGAGGAGGCGCTCCCCGCCTTCCGGGACGCTCTAGTACCTGGCGGTACCCTCGCGGTGATCAGTTATCATTCGGGCGAAGACCGGTTGGTGAAGGGAGCGTTTCGTGATTGGGGTTCGGGATGTGTCTGCCCCCCCGGGTTGCCACAGTGCGTCTGCGGTCGCGAGCCGCAGGGTCGCGCCGAACCTCGCAAGGCGATCGTTCCCGATCAGGCAGAACTGATCGCCAACGTACGTTCCCGCAGTGCCAAGCTACGCTTCTTCCGGATCAATGATGCAGGTTAGGGGACGCCACCTGGTGCTCGCCTGGACGGCAGTGTTCCTCGCTGTCGCCGGAGTCATCGTGTCACGCGACCGCCGCGCGTTCGCGCTGCAGGGCCGCCTGCGCACGCTTGACGATCACGTCAGCGCGCTCATCTCCGATCGCGACCGTCTTGCCGCGACGATTGCCCGCCTCTCCACGCAGGAACAGCTGCAACCTCGAGCCGAGGCCATGGGGCTTCGGATCGCCTCCGATTCGGAAATGGTCGCGCTTCCCGTCACGCCGGCGCACTGATGGCGAAGCCCGCAGCGCGGATCGTCGTGCTTCAGGCGCTCCTCGCGCTCGGCGGCGCAGCCGTGTTCTGGAAATCGTTCCGGTTGCAGGTGGTCGAGCATACCACCTGGAAGGCACGCGCCGAGAAGTACCGCTACAAGACATCGCCGGTGCCGGCGCCGCGCGGCCGCATCTACGATCGCAATGGCGTGCCGCTCGCGGTGACGGATGAGGGCTACCGCATCGCGGTGGCGCAGAATCAGCTTGTCGATACCGCCAAGGTGATGGCGCTGCTGGTGACGAAGCTCGGCATCCCGCGCGAACAGGTCATCAAGGAATTCAGCGACAACGACGCCTTCTTCAATACGCTCTATTCGGCGAGTGAAGTCGAGCCGATCCGGCGCATCAAGGGGGTCTACCTGATTCCGGTGCGTGAGCGGACCTATCCGGTCAAGTCGCTCGCGACGCGCCTGCTTGGTCGGCTTGATGACCAGGGTAAGCCCTCCGGCGGCGTGGAGCGCATGCTCGATTCGTTGCTTGAGGGCACGCCGGGTGAGGCGCGCTATCAGCTCGATACGCGTGGCCGGGCCGTCGAAGCCCCCGACTCACGGCTCAAGGAGCCGAAGCCCGGGCGCGATGTCTACCTCACCATCGATCGCAATGTGCAGGCGATTGCCGAGGGCGCACTCCGGCGCACGGTTGAAACCAGCCAGGCGCGCGGCGGCGATGTCGTGATCCTCGACCTGCGCACCGGCGAACTGATCGCCATCGCTTCGTTGCGGAGCGATCCGGTGACGCACGAGGTCCAGCCCTCGGCGTCGGCGATTGTGGAGCCGTTCGAGCCCGGCTCGACATCGAAGATCTTCACGGCCGGCGCCGTGCTGCGCTTTCACGGCGACACCGCACCGGTGCCTGGGATGGGGGGGATCTGGAGAATGCCGGTGAGTGGACGGAGCACTCGCACCATCGAGGACGAGCACAAGACCACCGATCTTCTCACCCTCGGCCAGACGATCAAGTTCTCGAGCAATATCGCGATCTCGCAATTCTCCCGGCGCATCAGCGGAGAAGAGCAATACCGCGCGATTCGTGACTTCGGCTTCGGTACGGTGCCGGGGATCGGCTTTCCTGGTGAATCGCCAGGGGGGATCGCCTTGCCGGCGACGCGTGCGAACATGGCATTCACCCAGCCGTCGTGGGCGCAGGGCTACGAGTGGACCACCACCGCGCTGCAGATGGCCGCTGGCTACGGGGCGATTGCCAACGACGGCGTGCTGCTGGCTCCGCAACTGCTGCGCGAGGTGCGCGACGGGAGTACGGGCCGAGTGCTGTACCGCACGAAACCTCAGGTGCTGCGCCAGGCGATCGCGCCGGAGATCTCGCGGCGACTTCGGGAATACCTCCGACTCGCGACCGACAGCGGCGGAACCGGCACACGTGCCCAGCTCGATGTCTATTCGGTGATTGGCAAGACCGGCACCGCGAAGATGGCGCCCTACGGCCCAGGGAACTATCGCGCTTCGTTCGCGGGAATCTTCCCCGGCGATGATCCGCAGTGGGTCGTCTACGTGATGATCGACCACCCGACCGCAGGGTCGCATTTCGGTGGCTTCGTGGCGGCGCCTGCCGTGCGGTCGATGCTGCTGCAGGCACTGGCTGCGTCGTCCTCGCCGCTCGATCGCAGCCGGATCACTGCGGAGGCGGCAGCGACGCCACCGGTTGCGAGAGCGGCAGCATTTCCTGAATCGGTCCCGGTCGAACGGGTTCGACTCCCGCTGTCGGCGCCAGCCCACGCTGCTGCGGGCGCCGCGGTGGCGATGCCCGCGCTCGCAGGCTCATCGGCTCGCGAGGCCGCATTCACACTGCATCGGCTTGGCCTCGAGGTCCGGCTCACCGGTCGGGGTCGAGTGCGTTCCACCATTCCTGCGGCGGGCGACACGCTGGCCCGCGGCGAAACCGTCACCGTCTACGCCGACTCAACCCGATGACCTTGCAGCAGTTGGTCGCTCTGCTCCGCCGCCACGATCTCGTGATCGAAGCGCCCGACACCGACGTGCCGATCGAAGGGATCGCGGTCGATTCCCGACAGGTGAAGCCCGGGGTGCTCTTCATTGCCGTGCGCGGGTCGGTCGTCGACGGCCACAGCTATATCGCGAAGGCGATCGCGAGTGGCGCAGCTGGCGTGATCGCGGAGCAGGGGAGTACGGTCGGCGTGCCACTCGTCGTGGTGCGGGATGGCCAGCGTGCCGCGCGGCTGCTGGCGGAGGCGTGGTACCGCTCGCCGGCAGACTCGCTGCAGCTGGTGGGCGTCACCGGCACCAATGGCAAGACGACGACGACCGCCCTGATGCGCCACTTGCTCAACGCCGTGCACGATTCCGGAAGCATTGGCACCCTCGGCGCGTTCGACGCGAAGAGCCGCCAGGTGCCATCCACGGCGGGCTCCCTGACGACCCCAGGGCCGCTCGACCTGCAGGCGACGCTTCGGGCCCTGGTCGATGCGGGGGTGCGGCGCGTCACGATGGAGACGTCGTCTCACGCGCTCGATCAGGGACGGCTCGACGGCCTCGCCTTCGCAGCCGGCATCTTCACCAATCTCACTCGCGACCATCTCGACTATCACGTCACGATGGAGCAGTACCTCGCCGCCAAGCGTCGACTCGCCGACCTCGTCACCAGCGACGGCGTCCTGTCGGTGAATGCGGATGATCCGGCGTGGCAAGGGCTGCACGCCGACAAGCGCACCATCACCTGGGGGCTCGCTCCAGATGCTGCCCTCCGGGTCGAGGATGTGATGTCGGTCGCGGCGGGATCCAGGTTCACCCTGTCGGGACGGTTCGGCAAGGCGGAAGTGTCGATTCCATTTCCCGGTGACTTCAACGTCGCGAATGCGGCGGGTGCAGCTGCTGCCGCACTCGGCCTCGGCATTCCCCTCGCGACCGTGGTCGAACGCCTTGCCTCTTCGCCGCAGGTACCTGGGCGAATGGAAAAGATCGTGGACGCGCCATTCCACGTCCTCCGCGACTACGCTCACACACCAGACGCGCTCGAGCGGGCGCTTGCGACGCTCCGGCCACTGACACCGCGTCGCCTGATTGTGGTGTTCGGATGTGGTGGCGATCGCGACAAGGGGAAGCGACCGATCATGGGGAGGATCGCGGCCGCCGGTTCGGACCACGCCATCGTGACCTCCGACAATCCGCGCACCGAGGATCCCGATCTGATCATCGATGACATTGTGGCCGGGATGCCGAAGTCCGGCTGGGAACGCGAGACCGACCGCTACGTTGCCATCGCGTTGGCGGTAGGGCAGGCCGGGCCTGGCGATGCGGTGCTGCTCGCGGGCAAGGGTCACGAGACCTACCAGGTGGTCGGCACTGAGAGTCTGCCGTTTGACGAGCGTGACATCGTGCTCGGGCTGCTCGGTCGATGAGCGTCCGCTTCACGGATGCGTGGGTCCGCGCCGCCCTGCACCTCGCGGGCTCTGCGGATGGTGGCTACGGTGCCGTCGTCACCGATACGCGTGAGATGATGCCCGCGGCACTTTTCGTGGCGCTGCGCGGAGAGCAGTTCGATGCCCATCGCTTTCTTGAGCAGGCGCGCGATGCTGGCGCCACCGGCGCGGTGGTGCTCGAGGGAACTCCGGCGGTACTCGGCCTCAATCTTTACCCGGTGTCGGATACACTCCGAGCGCTCGGCGACCTCGCGGCCGCCGCACGCACTCAGATGACGGGGCCCGTCATTGGCATCACCGGACAGAATGGCAAGACCTCGACCAAGGAGATGGTGGCGGCAGTGCTTGCCACCCGGTGGCGCACCCACAAGACACGCGCCAATCTCAACAACCTCATCGGCGTGCCACGCACCATTCTCGAGGCGCCGGCGGACACCGAGGCGCTGGTGGTGGAGGCAGGGGCAAATCTTCCCGGTGAAATCGCCCGGTACCGCGAAATCATCTCACCCGACATCGCACTGGTGACGAATGCCGGGGCCGGGCATCTCGAAGGGTTCGGTACGGTCGCTGGTGTGGTGCGGGAGAAGCTCGCCCTCACGCGCGAGGTGCCTCTCGCGATCGTGGGAACCACGCCGCCGGAACTCGCACCGGGCGCCCGTGAGCGGGGCGCCAAACGCGTGATCACCGCCGGCCTCGATGGCGCCGAGATCCACCCGACGAGCGTGGAAATCAGCGCCGATGGGCGACCGATCGTCTCCATCGATGGCCGAACTTTCACCCTCGCCGCGCGCGGCCGGCACCAGGCCGGTAACGCGATGTTTGCGTGGGGTGTCGCGCGAGAGCTGGGACTCGACCTCGATGCCGTCGCGCGATCGCTCGAATCATTCACGGTACCGGGCGGACGCGGCGAATTGACGCAGGTCGGCTCGCTCACCTTGCTCAACGACAGCTACAATGCGAACCCGCAGTCTTTCGCGACGGCGATCGCGCTGGCGCGGGAGCTGAGGCCTGGGAGACGACTGGTGTTCGTCGCCGGGACGATGCGGGAACTCGGCACCGACTCGGCGCAGCTGCATCGCGATGTTGCCGCTGAGCTCGCGTCGCTCAAGCCCGACCTGCTCGCGCTGGTCGGCGATTTTGTGCCTGCGTTCAGCGGCTATCGCGCGGGCTTCGGGGGTACCCTGCTGGAGGCGCCCGACGCCGAATCGATGGGCCCGCTCCTGGCGGCAGAGTTGCGGGGCGACGAACTGGTGGTCCTGAAGGGTTCGCGGGGGGTCACCCTCGAACGTATTCTTCCCGCGATTCTCCCCCGCGCCGCCACGACGACCTGAGGCCAGATGCTCTACCATCTTCTCGCGCCCCTCGGCAAGTCGAACCTGCTGTTCAACCTGTTCAACTACATCTCGTTCCGGGCGGCGGGCGCGATGGTCACGGCCCTGCTGATCGCCTTCGTGGTCGGGCCGGGGATCATTGCCAAGCTGCGGGAGCTGAAAGTCGGTCAGGTCATCCGCGCCGAAGGGCCGGCGACGCATCAGGTCAAGCGTGGCACGCCGACGATGGGCGGACTCATCATCATCGCTGCCACCGTGATCCCGACGCTGCTCTGGGCGCCGGTCACGAACCGGTTCGTGCTGGTCACGGTCATCGCGATGCTCTGGTGCGGCGCCATCGGCTTCATCGATGACTACCTCAAGGTGGTGGAGGGGCGTCCGCGCGGTCTCGTGGCCAAGTGGAAGCTGATCGGGCAGGTCTCCTTCGGTATCACGCTGGGCGTGATGCTGGTGAAGTTCCCGGTGGTGCCACCGGCCACCATTCCGGCTGCGGCGACCACGGTACCGTTCTTCAAGTATCTCCTCGTGACATTCGCCCCATGGCTCTACGTGCTCTTCGTGACTGGCGTGGTCACCGGCTTTTCCAATGCGGTCAATCTCACTGACGGGCTCGATGGGCTCGCGACAGGGCTCTCGATGATCGGAGCCTGCGCATTCGCGTTCTTCGCCTATGTTCTCGGCCGAATTGATACCACGGGCTACCTGAACCTCTTCTACTTGCCCGGCTCGGGTGAGCTCGCCGTTTTCTGCGCTGCCCTGATGGGCGCCTGCCTGGGTTTCCTCTGGTTCAATGCCCACCCCGCGAAGGTGTTCATGGGTGACACTGGATCGCTCGCGCTCGGTGGCGCGTTCGGGACGATGGCGATTCTCCTCAAGTCGGAGTTCCTGCTCGTCATCGTCGGCGGCGTCTTTGTGGCCGAAGCGGTGTCGGTGATGCTGCAGACCTCGGTGTACAAGTACTTCAAGCATTCGCGCGGTCGCGAGTACGCCGATTCCCATCGGGTGTTCCGGATGGCGCCGCTGCATCATCACTTCGAGAAGCTTGGCTGGGCTGAAACCACCGTTGTGGTCCGGTTCTGGATCCTCGGAATCTTCTGCGCGCTGGCGGCGCTCGCCACACTCAAACTGCGATGAGTCGCCTCACTGTCTGGCAGCAGGATCGCCGCGAGGTTGCGGTGGCCGGCTTGGGGCGCAGCGGGATGGCTGCGGTGCGACTGCTCGAGTCGCTCGGCATCGCAGTCTATCCTTCCGATGCCGCGCAGGAGGGGCACGATCTGCTCCGCATCGCGAAATGTCAGGCGCTGATCCTTTCGCCCGGCATTCCCCCGGAAGCTGAGGTGGTGCGAACGGCGCTGGCTGCCGCTGTGCCCGTGCTCGCCGAGGCGCAGCTCGGCCTCGATGCGCTCGCCGGGATCCCGTACGTCGCGGTCACCGGCACCAATGGCAAGACAACCACCACAGCACTCGTCGACCAGATCTTCCGCGGCGCGGGGCGGGCGAGTGTGGCCGCTGGCAATATCGGTCTGGCGCTCTCCGCGGTCGCGCTGCAGGAGCCGCGTCCCGAGTGGCTGGCGGTCGAACTCTCGTCTTTCCAACTGCACGATATGCCCGATCTGGCTCCGACAGTTGGCATCCTCACCAACCTCGCCGCCGATCACCTCGATCGCTATCCCGGTATCGACGCGTACTATCTCGACAAGGCCCGGCTCTTCACCAACGCCTCACCATCCTCGATCTGGGTGAGCAACCTCGATGACCAGGATTCGCGGGTGATGGTCGGCGGCGTGCAGGGGCGACACCTCGCGTTCACGACGCGCTCAGGTGCAACCGCCGACGCCTGGTTCGATCACGAGGCACAACTGTTGATGCTTGCGGGCCGAGCGCTGCTGCCGCGAAGCGAGTTGCCGCTGCTGGGCGATCATAACGTGGCGAATGCCCTCGCGGCTTCGCTCGCGGCGCACGCGACGGGCGTAGGGCACGAGGCGATTGCTGCAGGCCTGCGAGCCTTCCGCGCCCTGAGTCATCGGGTCGAGCCGGTGCGCGAGGTTGATGGTGTGCTGTGGATCAACGACTCGAAGGCCACCAATATCGCATCGACGATGGTTGCGCTGCAGGCAATGACGCGCCCCTATGTGTTGCTGCTTGGTGGCCGTCACAAGGGTGAGCCGTACACCGGACTCCTTCCTGCACTGAAGCCGCACTGTGTCGCAGTGGTGGCCTACGGCGAGGCCGGTGACCTGGTCGAGGCGGATCTCGCGGCGAGCGTCCAGGTGGTGCGCGCTGGCGCCTTCGAGGAAGTTGTCGCCGTGGCCAAGAGGCTCGCGCCCAGAGGCGGCGCGGTGCTGCTCTCGCCGGCCTGCTCCAGCTACGACATGTTCAAGAACTATGAGGAGCGCGGCGCGACGTTTCGCCGGCTCGTCGAGGCGATGTGAGCGGCCCGTCGGTCCGTCACCCCGGTGAATTCCGCTGGGAGACCCGGCTGCTCGCCGTGGTGACGCTCACGCTCACGGGCTTCGGTGTGGCGAACTGTCTCGCAGCCGGCACCTATCTCGCCACCTCCTATCGCGAGGCAACGCAGCAGGCGCTCGCCGCGCTGGTGGGCGGCGTGGTCTTCATCATCGCGGCCTACACTGACTACCAGCTCTGGCGCCGCCTCGCCAAGCCGCTGCTCTACGCCACCCTTGCGGGACTGATCGTCCTCGCGATCCCCGCGCTGATCTGGCGGAAGGAACGAGCGCCGGGGTTTGTCGAAGCAATCGCCCCGCTGAAGCTTGGCGCGAGGCGCTGGCTCCGCCTCGGCATCCAGCTCCAGATTTCAGAGATTGCGCGCTTTACGCTCGCAGCCTGGGTCTCGATGCGGCTCGCCGAAATGGGAACGAAGATCCGGAACCTGCGAGAAGGCTTTCTGCCGATCGTCGGTGTGATTGCGGGAACTGCCGGCCTTGTTCTGGTTGAACCTTCGGTGACAATGGCGGTCGTACTTACTGCGACCTGCATCGCGATTGTGTTCACGGCAGGTGCCAGGATTCCACATCTGTTGGCACCGGTGGCCATCGGGCTGGGCGGGCTCGCCGCCATCATGGCGATCGATCCGGTGCGCGCCAAGCGGTTGCTGGCGTTCTCCGAGCCATGCGCCGCGATCGATCAGGTCTGCAATTCGCTGATCGGTATCGGGAGTGGCGGGGTCACCGGCCTCGGGTTCGGCCGCGGGAGCGCCAAGCTCGGGCACTTGCCGTTCAGTTACTCGGACTTCCTCTTCTCGGTCGTCGCCGAGGAATGGGGCTTCGTTGGCGTGATCTTCGTGGGGATCTGCTTCGGGCTCTTCTGCTGGATGGGTTTCCGGATAGCCAAGACGGCGCGCGACCCGTTCGGCACTTTCCTGGCTTCGGGGATCACTCTTGGCATCGGCGTGTCCGCGTTCATGCACGCGGCCGTCGTCACCAATCTGATGCCGGCGACGGGGCTCACGCTGCCCTTCATGTCGGCCGGGCGGGTCTCCCTCATTCTCTGCCTCTTCTCGGCCGGAGTACTGGTGAGCATCGGGCGACGGCGGGGTCGGCCCGCGCGAGAGAAATGACGACGATTCTCTTTGCCGGCGGCGGGACTGGTGGCCACCTGATGCCCGCGCTTGCGATCGCGGCAGAGGTGGGCCGACTGGAACCGTCATGGCGCCTCGTGTTCGCCGGAGCGACACGAGGCATCGAAGCTGCGGTGCTTCCGGAGCGAGGGCTACCGCATCGACTCCTTCCGCTGGAACCGTTCTACCGGCGTCAGTGGTGGCGCAACGCGCGCTGGCTGGTGCAGGGGCCGCGATTGGTTGCAGGAGTGCGCAGCCTGCTCCGCGACGAACAGCCCGCTGCCGTGATCGGTACTGGCGGCTATGTGAGCGGACCCGTGGTGTGGGCGGCTTCGCGGCAGGGCATCCCGACCGGCATCCTCGAACTGGATGTCCACCCCGGCTTGGCGACGCGAATGTTGTCGAGCCGGGTGCGGGAAATCTGGACGGCGACGCCCGAGGCGATCGAGGCGCTCGCTCCGGCGGCTCGTGCGCGTGCGATGGTGACCGGGGCGCCGATCGTCCCGCCGGACGCTGAACGGCGCGGCGCAGCCATGCTGCGCTTCGGACTCTCCGACCAGCGACCGGTGCTGGTGGTGACCGGCGGCAGTCAGGGCTCCCTCGCCATCAATCGCCTCGTTGCAAGCTGGCTCGGCGCCGGAGGGGCGGCAGAGGCGCACGTGATCTGGGCCACGGGGCGAGCGACGTATGAGGAGTTTGCGGCGCTGCACCATCCGCCGCACGTTACCGTGACGCCGTTTCTCGAGCCGATGGCCGATGCCTGGTCGGTCGCCGATCTCTGCGTTGCACGGGCGGGAATGATGACGATAGCCGAACTCTGTGCCTGGGGAATTCCCTCGGTACTGATTCCGCTACCGACCGCGGCGGCCGATCATCAGACGCGGAACGCGTCGGCGCTCGCGAGTGCAGGCGCCGCTGTCCTCCTCCAGCAGGGCGGGCTTACCGCGCACAAGCTCGGCGAGACGCTCGACCACCTACTCATCGACGGAAGCCGTCGCGCAGCGATTGCTACCGCGGCGCGATCACGGGGAAGACCCGAAGCGGCCGCCGCCATTGCCCGACGCGTGGTACAGCTCGCCGCGCAGGGGTAATCGCACCACCCACGCAGCAACCCGGAGCGCGTTCCGATGTCGAACTCCCGACGGTCCTTTCTTGCTTCCAGTGGCTCGGCCCTCTTCGCCCTCGGAGCATTTCCGCGAATTCCCGTGCGGCGCGCCACGTGGGACATCGTGATTCGTGGTGGCACCGTATACGATGGCCTGGGGCGTGCCGGGGTGGTTCGCGATCTGGCGATCGCGAATGGCCGCATTGCGCGCATCGCGGCGCGGATCCCCGAGCGAGGGAAGGAAGAGTTTGCGGCACGCGATCTCGCCGTGGCGCCGGGTTTCATCGACATTCACTCCCACGGAGACGGATCGCTCGAGCAGGACCCCCGTGCCGAGTCGCTCATCCGGCAGGGTATCACGACTATCGTTGCGGGCCAGGATGGTGACTCTCGCGCCGTCGGTATCGACGATCGCTCGTTCACCTCGATGTTTGCTGCGCTCGACAAGGGAAGGCCCAGCGTCAACGTCGCGGCGATGATCGGGCTCGGCTCGGTGCGTGGCAAGGTCATCGGGGCAGGGGATCGCCCCGCGACGTCGAGCGAGCTGGCCGAGATGACGGCGATGGTCGAGCGAGCGCTGGTCGAGGGGGCGTGTGGTGCCTCGAGCGGACTTGAGTACACGCCTGGAGCATTCGCGTCCCGCGAGGAACTGATCGCGCTCTGTCGGCCCCTGGCGCGTCGCCGGCTGCCGTACGCGACGCACATGCGCAACGAGGACGACCGACTGCTCGAGGCGGTCGACGAAGCGATCGCCGTGGCCCAGGGCGCCGGGTGCCCATTGCAGATCTCGCACCTCAAGACGCAGGGCCCGGCCAATTGGGGCAAACTGGATGCCGTGTTTGCGCACATCGACACCGCACGCCGCGCCGGGCTCGATGTCGCCTTCGATCGATACCCCTACCTCGCCTACCAGACCGGGCTCACGAATCTCTTTCCCGTCTGGAGTCGCGACGGCGGCACTGATGCGTTTCTCGGGCGACTCGCCGACAGCACAGTTGCACGGCGGGTACGTCAGGAGGCGCTCGCCAAGGTGGCGTCGATCGGGGGCTGGGAGAACGTCCTGGTGACCGGCGTGCGCGCGACGCAGGACAGCGTGGTTGTCGGCAAGCGCCTCGGCAGCGTGGCCCAGGAACTTGGAGTAGACCCGTTCCAGCTCGCGATGGACTTGCTGCGGCGGAGTCGCGGCAATGTCGGCATGGTGGGCTTCGCGATGAGCGAAGCCAACCTTGAGCGGATCCTCGCTCACCCGCTGGGGATGGTGTGCAGCGATGGCGGAGCGGTGGCGATCGATGGACCCACCCGCCGCGGTTCACCGCATCCGCGATCGCTGGGAACCTTTCCGCGCGTGCTCGGGCGTTACGTGCGGGAGCGCAAGGTCCTCAGGCTTGAGCAGGCCATCCACAAGATGACGGCTCAGCCGGCAGCAAGGGTGCATCTCGCCGACCGCGGACAGCTGGTCGTGGGAGCGGCTGCCGATGTCGTGCTGTTCGACCCCGCCACAGTCAACGACAAGGCGACCTTCGAAGCGCCGTTCCAGTACCCCGTCGGGATCGACACAGTGATTGTGAACGGCACCGTGGCACTCCATGCTGGCGATCGCGTCGGCAGTGGCCGCGGCACTTCACTCCGACCGATCGCGGTAGCCCGGCGCCGTTGAGTCAGTGCGCGGCTGTGGCGCGCGGCTCGAGACGGAGCCGCACGCCGTCGACGATCGCGCCGTCGGGGCTCGTGACGATCCGGATCGGCACTGCCGCGGAGGTCATCGCGAGGAGGTCGAGTTCGCCCGCATCGGGCGTAAGGGTCCAGGTTCCTGGTCGCAGCCCTACCGCATAGAAGCCACCGTCCACGAAAGTGCGCAGCGAGATTCGTTCCGCGCTCCCGGCGCGTGTCAGGCGCAGCAGCAGGCCGGACACTCCGGCACCATCGTTTCGTTGCACCGTGCCTTCGACCACACCGCCGACAGACAAGGGCAAGTCGAGCGTGACAAAGCGATTCGCCGAGGGGGTCACCATCGCCTCGCGAAACGGCGGCACCAGATACGGCGCTGACAACGAGGTCGTGTCGATCGACACGCGCGTCGCCGTGTAAGGGGTGAGGTCCCAGATGTTCCAACGGCCATCGGCATCGGTCGTTGTCGCGACGCCCGCCGCCACCACGCGCAACCCGGCAACCCCTTCTTCCGAAGCAACGCAGCGGCCGTCGCCATTGGCGTCGATGCAGGCACGACCGGAGAGTCCGCCGCGCGAGAGCGCGGGCTGGGCGCGCGTGACGACACGATTGCGTGTGGCGTCGACGACCAGGGAGCCCTGCACGCTCTGCTGGACCGAGGCGGTGCGGCTCTGGTCTATCGACGTCGTGGTACGGAACGATGGCAGGTCACCGACCATCAACAGGGTGAAGTGGGCACCGCGCTGGCCAGCGCGCCACGATACACCGGTTTCGATCCGGACGTTCCGGCTTACTCCGACGCCGGTCGCGAGGCGGAACTGATCGCTCCCGGCCAGACTGGAGAAATCGATTCCCGCGCGAATGGTCGCCCGTCGCAGGATCCCCGAACCGAGTGACGCGGCGAAGGCGTCGAGTCCCGCGGTGAGCGACCCCGTGCGCGGACCGCTGCCGCTCCGGCTCTGGTCGGCACGGACGGAAGCCAGCCATTGCAGCCGGCCGATGCCGGTCGAGAGCGCGATGCGGCCCCCGACTGCGCTGCCGTCGCCGCTGCGGTACCGCTCGAGATTGGCGTCGAGCGATGTCGCCCCATGCCGCCAGCCGATCGTCGCTGTGACCTGGTCTCGACGCGCGAGTGGTGTGAGCAGGGGATCGACTACACTGGTGTCGTATTGTGCCGCGGTGAGCGACGTGCGAAGCGAGCGCGTGGGCGACCAGGTCAGCGTCGCCTGGGTGACGGCGCGCGAGACAGTCGTCAGGTCGACATCGAGCCCGGGCGTCACCGCGCCGTAGAGCGCCAGGTAGGGATGCGAGAGACGGCCCGCATCACCGCGCCAGAATTGCTCAATGCCGGCGCGGGCGGTCCAGCCGCGATGCACGCCGAGGCGCAGGTCTGCGTTCAGCGTCGCATTGCAGCGGTCGCTCCGACACGCGCCGGCAGAGAGACCCCAGATCAGCTGACCACTCGCGACCGCATCGGGATGGACACCCCATGCCCGGGAGAAGCGTCGCACTTCGCCGAATGGGCCGTACGCGACGAACTCCACCGCGTTTTCGCCATACTGGACGGGCACATCGAGCCGGAAGCGCCCCGAGGCATCGACGGAGTCTTCGGCAACGAGCCGGCCGCCGCGCCACGCTTCGATGTCCCACCCCGGCGCGATGTTGCCACCGAACGGCAGCAAGCCGTAGTCGTCGGGGCGAGCGAGCGGCGCATTCGAGACCGCAAAGCCGCGCGCCGTGCGCGCGTGGGGCCCGGTGGTGACCGCATCACCGATGGCCAGCTGGGCGATCCCCGTTGCCGACGGCCAGGCCTTGAGCCAGCTCGCGTCCACTCTCTGACCGCCACCCGCGCTGTGCGAAAGTGTTGCGGTGATCCCGCCACCGAGCAGCTCACTGCCACCACCGAGATTCCAGCTGGCATCGCGCGTCGAGAAGTGCTGTAGTGGCGATTCGACTGCGTAGTCGATCACCAGCCCGGAAAGGTGCGATGGCGCCGGGGCAATCGCCACCGGGGTCATGGTCGCATCGTCGGCGAGTGCAGCAGCCTGGCGAAGGGCATCGCGCCGGGCACGCTGCGCAATTGGCAGCGCGTCGGGGTCGAGCAGCGTCACCGTGAGGTCTTCCCAGTCGACCTGCAGGTCGGTGCCGATCAACCCGCCGAGAAACCGGCTCGAGATGTAGGGCTCGCCGCCGAGGACGGCCGACGAGCCTGCTGGAACCCGCACGCCTCGCTTGCTGTGCTGGTTCGGTGCCGGCGCGAAGTCGAGGATGACCCATTCGCCTGTGAGGGTGGAGCGGAACGTGAGCCGCGACGGTCCGAGATCGGTGGCCGCAATCTCGGCGAGTCGCAGCACCTCATGGATCGGTAGCAGTGCATCGCCGCTGCGCCGGTACGCCGTCATCGTCTTGCTGGCGAGCCGTCCGATCCGGACTTCGACCAGCGTCGCCTCGTCCGGAGTCGCGGTGGTCGTGTACCGATTCCCCTGCTGGGCAGGCAAGCCTTCGGCTGCCCCCGCAAGGAGGGTCAGTACTACCAACCACCGGAGCATCAGAGGAGAATGTCGAATTCAGCGCGAACAGGGGGCGCCTGAATCAGCGCGCCGACATCGGCATCCGGGCGTTCGGTCCGGGCTTCGAGGCGGAGGCGGTAGTGACCTGCGCCAAGGCCGGCAGACGGGAACTGCAGGCGAGGCTCAGCCGACTGATAGACGGCGATCGGGAGTCGGCCTTCGCGCACAACGCGCCCGGCGCTGTCGACCAGCGTCGCGTGTACCTGGCCGATGAATGCGGCATTGCCATCACGGTGCATCAGGAGCCGGAACGCCACCGAGTCCTCCAGGCGCGAAGCGGAGGCAGCATCAAATGAGAGTGAGGTGGTCATTGGTCCCTTGCGATAGTAGATCGGCAATAGCGTGCGGACTTCGAGAGCGAGGCCGACCTGGATCCCGGCCGAGTCGGTGCGCTCGACCGGCGTGCTGGCAGCGCGGGTGGTGACGGCAAGTCGTGCCCAGTATTCGCCGCCCGACAACTCCTGCGGCGGCCGGGCGAGCAAACGGACGGTCTGGCGTGCGAGCGGGGGCAGCGTGAACCGCCGCGGATACGCCGTGATCCAGCGCGAGGCCGACCCGGTGGTCGAGTCGTCGAGACAGCGGAGCGTGAACTGGCCGGTGCTGTCGGTCACTGGAAAACCGTACGCCGTGCCGACGGTGACTTCGATCGGCAGCGCCCCGGGGTTGTAGAGCGTGACCGTGCTCGAACGCAGCCGATCATCAATGACCACGGCATGCGGGGCGATACTGGCGCCTTGCGCGGCTGCAGCGGATGGCGCTGCGGCAAGGAGGGCGAGTGTCCAGCGAGTGAATCGAGTCACTGCAGTACCGCCACGGTCAGTGTAATGGTGCCGGTGTAGACACCGGATTGCTGGTTGTTCTTCGGTTGCACGGTCCCGCCGATCTTCACGAAGATGTCCGGCGACGTGGTGTAGCTGTATGTCTTGCTGCTGCCGGGATTGAACGTCGTCGTGGTACTGCCGGTGCCGATCGTCTGGATCGCAGCTGAGGTCGATGAGTAGGCGACTTTCAGCGTCGCACCGCCGCTCTTCACCAGCGTGGTCGGCAGCGTAAACGTGAGCCGAACCTGTCCGCCTACCCGATGCCTCACATAGAATCGTCCTGCGTTGACCGCGTCGGTCGGAGCGATGGTGCGATTCACTCCCGGTAGGTTGAACCCGAAGGTGAGTCCCTGCTGGCCCTGCACGGTGGCCTGGGCAACGCCGCGTTGCGTCATCGTCAACATGACGAGCAGCGCGACCAGAGATCTCACCCCACTGCGCGCGATCCACACCGAGGTCAGAAGTAGGCGACGGTGAGTGAGACTGTGCCGGTATACGCCCCGGCGACCTGAGCCGCCGTCGGCGAGACGGTCGCGCCGACGAAGACATACAGGTTGGTGGCGCCGCCGACGGTGGCGTTCGAGGCCGACGCCGACGGCGTGAAGGTGGTGCACCCCGAGGTCGTGTTGGTCGCATTCCAACAGCCATTCCAGCTGCCGATCGCGAGCGAGTTGGCGCCACTCGCCAGCGTCGTGGGGAGGGCGAAAGTCAGGGAGACGGCCTGACTCGCTTCAGCGACGATGTCGAACCGACCACTGGTGGCGGCAGAGACCGCGACGCTCTTGTTGACGCCAGGAAAGACATTGGCGAAATCGAGGTTCCGGGCTCCGGAGATGGTGATGGGGCGGAAGACCGTGGCGGTTGCCGTGATCGAGGCGCTCTGCGCAGCCATGGGGGTGGCCACAATGGCCAGGGCGAAGAGCGCGCTGATGCGCCGGCCAGCAGCTGCATAGAAATTCGACATTACGGTGTTTCCCTCTGAGACGTTGTGGGTGAAATAGCGTGGCGATACGGGGAGGCGCCGCGTTGTTAGACAGCAAGGGCAGGAGGTGTGCCGCGTCGAAATGGCGATAGTTAACATCCTACTAAACAATAACTTACGTAGTCTATCCACATCTGACATCGGCGACTGTCGTTAAGCTAAGCGTCTAGAAGGTCGACACTCGGCAAAAATTCGGAAAGCTTTAGCTGGTACCCTAAACTATTTGACAGCATCCGGTTGCATCGTTTTCCACAGCCCGCGGAGACCCCTCGCCCAGGGCACCGATGCTCACGTCGGTTCCGAATCGTGGTTTTTTGCGGTGATCTGCTCCCTTTCTCCTTTTTCGCGGTAGCACAATTGTCGAGAAGATTGACAGGTGAATCCGCCGAGGTAGATCGGTTATTCTTCGCGCCTCGTGGCTTCCCTCTTCGATCCGGCCGACCCCAGACCACTCCACTTCGTCGGAATCGGCGGGGCAGGGATGAGTGCGCTCGCACTTGCCGCGCGTCGTCGCGGCGTGGCAGTCACCGGTTGTGATGTCGAGGACACCGCCTTCGCCGATCTTGAGCGCGCGGGCGCGCGAACGCAGCTCGGTCCCGATGCCGCTCATATCCTCGGTGCGCGCGCGGTGGTCGTGACGGCCGCCGCCGCACAGGATCATCCTGAACTCGTCGCGGCGCGGATCGCCGGTATTCCCGTCGTCCCGCGCAAGGAAGCGCTGGCGGCCCTGGTCAATGGTCAGACGCTCGTGGCGATTGCCGGAACGCACGGCAAGACGACCACCACCGTGATGACGACGGAAGCGCTGCGAGCGGCCGGGCTACACCCTTCCGGACTCGCGGGTGGGCGAGTTGGCTCCTGGGGCGGCAACGCGTTGCTGGATGGCGACACGCTCTTCGTCGTTGAAGCGGATGAGTACGATCAGGCCTTCCTGACGCTGCAGCCGACGATTGCCGTCATCAACAACGTCGAGCCGGATCATCTCGAGTGCTACGGGTCGGTCGATGCGATGGAGGGCGCCTTTGTCGAATTCGCGCGCCGCGCCGACCGGGTGCTCGTCGGCACGGCAGACCAGGGGAGCGATCGAGTCGCGCAGGCGATCGGGGCGAAAGCGTGGCGCTTCGGGGTCGAGCAAGGGGACATCCTCGTCGTACCGCGTGACCTCAGCGCGAGCGGGTCAATCGCTGACGTCACCTTTCCGGATGCCCAGCGGGTCACGCTTCACTTGCAAGTACCAGGCGTTCACAACCTTCGCAATGCGACGGCGGCGCTCGGTGTTGCCTTCGCGCTTCGTGCGCCACTTGAGCCGGTACTGACAGCGCTGCACGAGTTCGCCGGCGTCGGCCGGCGCTTCGAGCGGGGCGGCGTCGTGGCAGGTGTCGAGTTCGTCGACGACTACGCCCATCACCCGACCGAGCTGGTCGCCACGCTGGCGGCCGCGCGTCAGGCCTACCCCGACCATCGTCTTGTTGCTGTCTTCCAGCCGCACCTCTACTCGCGCACCCGCGAGCACGGCGAAGCGATGGGGCGTGCGCTCGCCGCGGCCGACCTTGTCGTCGTGGCCGATGTCTATGGCGCGCGTGAGCAGCCGATGGAAGGAATCACCGGCAAGCTGGTGGCCGATGCCGCCGTCGCCGCTGGTGCCTTCGTGCTGTATGAGCCGAAGCGGAGCGCACTCGCCACTGAAGTCGCCGGCTTGCTCCGCGAGGGCGATGTCGTCTTCACTCTCGGCGCGGGCGATATCACCAGGGTCGGTCCCGAGGTGCGGGCCATTCTGGAGGCACGGTGACGCGCGGCGTGAAGGTGCTGGTGGCTGCACTCGTGCTGGCTGTGTCCGCCACGGTAGCGGTTGCTGCGCCGCGCATCCTGCACCGCGCCCGTTTCTTCCGGGTCCACGAGATCGAGGTCACCGGCCTGCGCTATCTCGACCGGGATGAAGTCGTCCGACGTTTGTTGCTCGCGCGTGATGCCTCGATCGCCGATCCGATTGCTCCAATCCTCGCGGCGGCCGAAGCCATCCCAGGGGTGGTCGCGGCCTCGGTCGAGAAGCGGATGCCCGGCACGCTGCGCGTCACGCTCCTCGAAGCGACGCCGGTGGCGCTCGCGGCGCAGTCGGAACGACTCGTCCTGCTGGATCAGCGGGGGCGTGTGTTGCCGTTCGATCCGGCGCGTGTCCCCGTCTCGCTTCCCATCGCCGAGCCGGACTCGGCCACGGCGGCCGTGCTGACTCGCGTGATGACAACCGACACCGGCTGGTTCGCGCGGATCGAACGAGCGCATCGCGAGGGTGGCGATGTGCTCTTCGACGAGGGGCCACACCGGGTCCGCCTGCGCGTCGGTGCGACCGCCGCAACCCTCCGCGCCATCTCGGCGGTGCGCGACTACCTTGACCGCAAGTCTGTCAGTTGGCGTGAAATCGACGCTCGATATCAGGACCGGGTCTTTGTCCGGAAGGGTTCCGCGTGACCGTACCAGTGCAGCGGCTCGTCGCCGCAGTTGATCTCGGCAGCACCAAGGTGACTGGACTCATCGGTGAGGTGACTGGTGATTCCCGTTCCTGGGGGCTGCGCATCCTCGGCGTCGGCGTCGAAAAGTCGACCGGGTTGCGCCGCGGAGTAATCCGTGATTTCGAGGAAGTCGTTCGCGCCGTGCACAAGGCGATGACCGATGCCGAACGTGTCGCCGGGATCGAAGTCGGGACCGTCTATTGCGGGGTCGCGGGCGAACAGATCTCGCAACGTGTTTCGCACGGTGTGGCGAGCGTCCCTGGCAGTGAGATCCGGACCTCAGACCTCGCACGCGTCAATGACGTTGCCAGCAACGTTTCGTTCGGGCACGATCAGGAACTCCTCCACGCGATTCCGCACGACTATCGGGTTGATGGACAGCCCGGCTACGCCGATCCGATCGGGATGACCGGTGAGAGGGTCGAAGCCGAGGTGTATCTCATTACCGCCCGGTCGAGCGCGCTGGCTCACCAGCGGAAGGCGATCGAGAAGGCGGGGTGGCACGTCGGCGAGTTCGTCCTTGAGCCGCTGGCGGGGTCGCTGGCGGTCCTCAGCCCCGAGGAGCGCGAGGACGGGGTGGTGATGGTCGAACTTGGCGGCGGGAGTACCACTGTCGCCATCTTTCAGGGTGGCAAGCTGCGCCACTCGGCCTCCCTCCGTTTTGCCGGGGGACACGTCACCGCCGACCTCGTCCACGGGCTGCAGGTGACGCAGGCCGAGGCCGAGCGGATCAAGGAGACGTGGGGGGCAGCGTACGAGTCGGTCGTCTCGGAGAACGAGGTGATCGAACTGCCTGCGAGCGGGGTCCACCCTGCCCGGCATGCCCCCCGGCAGTTGGTCGCGCACATCATGCGGATGCGGCTCCAGGAAGTGATGGAGCTGGCCTTCGATGAGATTGCCCGGAGTGGCTGGGCCATGGCAGGGCTGCCGGGGGGGGTCGTCCTGACCGGGGCGGCTGCGGCGGCCCCGGGAATGATCGAGCTCACCCGCGATGTCTTCGCGGCGCCGGTCCGGATCGGCGTTCCGGCCGACGGATTGCGTGGGCTTACGGACAGGGTCGCTTCGCCGGGCTTCGCGGTACCGGTCGGATTGGCCCTCTACGGTGCACGTCAGGTCGCCCTCGGGGGCGGGTTTGGCGCCGGTGGTCGCACGTCACCGGCGGTCGAGCGGATGTTTGCGCCAGTAAAGCGGTGGTTGCAGGATTTCTTCTGACCGGTCCTCGGGGGGGCGGTATGGTCGATGGGATGATTTTCGAGCTCGAGGAGCAGTCGGCGCAAAACGCCCGGATGAAGGTCGTTGGCGTCGGCGGCGGTGGCGGCAATGCCGTGAACCGTATGATTGAGGAACACCTGGCCGGAGTGCAGTTCATCTCGGTCAACACCGATGCTCAGGCGTTGTCGGGCTCACGGTCAGACCTCAAGGTCCAGATCGGGAAGAAGCTGACTCGCGGGCTCGGTGCCGGGGCACGCCCCGAGATTGGTCGTCAGGCCATCGAAGAGAATCGCGACGAGGTGCTCGAGCATCTCCAGGGTGCCGACCTGGTCTTCGTGACCTGCGGCATGGGCGGCGGCACCGGTACGGGTGCCGCGCCGATCATCGCCCAGATCGCCAAGGACATCGGGGCGCTGACCGTCGGAATCGTGACGAAGCCGTTCCTGTTCGAGGGACGGAAGCGGATGAAGCAGGCCGAGATGGGGATCACGGAGCTGCGTCGAAACGTTGATACGATGATCGTCGTACCGAACGAACGACTGCTCGCCGTGGTCGGCAAGGGGATCCCGTTTCAGGATGCATTGAAGAAGGCCGATGAGGTGTTGCTCAATGCAACGCGGGGGATTGCGTCGCTCATCACCTCGACGGGCATCATCAACGTGGACTTCGCCGATGTGCGTACCGTGATGCAGAACGGTGGCGCCGCGCTGATGGGCACCGGCATCGGGCGGGGCGAGAATCGGGCACTCGAGGCGGCACAGCAGGCGATCTCGTCGCCACTGCTCGACAACGTGTCGATCAATGGCGCGAGCGGTGTCTTGATCAACATCATCGGCGGCGACGACCTGACGCTCGGTGAGGCAACGCAGATCAGCGAGATCATCCACGATGCGGTGGGTGATGATGCCCAGATCATTTTCGGTGCGGGCAGCGATCCGCGCCTGGTGGGTGAGGTTCGCGTTACGGTGATCGCGACGGGCTTCGATCGTGCCGTGACCGGAGAGCCGGTGGTGGAGCGGAGTGTGCCGGGGCAGGTGCTCCCGTTCACGCCGCGCCGGCCGCAACCGAATGTGGCTTCGACGCCGATTGCGCCGACGACCATACCGGCCGCGAGCACCCCGGCACCACAAGCGGTGCCGTTTGTCCGACCGGCGCCGCCCGCACGACCGGCAGCACCTGATGTGTCCGATATGGAGATTCCGACCTTTATCCGGCGGCAAATGGACTGATGCTTTCACGACGCGTACTCCAGCTTCCCATCGCCGTTGCCGTTCTCGGCGCGGCCGCGATGTTCGCGGTCCGCGGCGAATGGCCCTGGACGCGTCTGACTGATGTCCCGACTGCCCGCCCGATTGTGGTGACCAATCCGTTCCGGATTGTTCGCGACACGCTGCAGAGTGGCGAGACCGTATCGGCCCTGCTGGCACGTCAGGGCGTTACCGGCTTGAATGTCGCGACCCTCGCGAGCGTGGTGCGCTTCGATCCACGCCGGATCCGCGCGGGCCTCGAGTTCTTCGTGCGGCGCAATTCCGACACCGACGAGCCAACCCACGTTGAGTTCCGACCGACCCCGGAGCAGCGGGTGCGGTTCGTTCGCGCGTCGAGCGGCGAGTGGAAGGGTGAGGCGGTACCGATCTACTGGGCAACCGATACCATTCGGGTCGGCGCCGGGATCGAGAGCAACCTCTATGCAGCGATGGACCGCGAGGTCAGCGAAGCAACGCTCGATCACAATGAGCGGGTGCGCCTCGTCAACGAGCTGGCCGATGTCAACGAATGGACGGTCGACTTCTCGCGTGACATCCAGCCGGGCGATCGCTTCGCTGCGGTCGTCGAGCGGCTGGTCTCCGAAGAGGGCGAGGTCCGGTTCGGGCGCATCCTCGCCAGCGAACTGGTGCTCGGCGGCAAGACGCTCAATGCCTTCCGTTTCGGCGCAGCGGGCACGGCTGCAGCGTTCTACGATGGCGAGGGGAAGGCGCTGAAGCGCTCGTTCCTGGTGACCCCGGTCGAGTTCCGCTACATCTCGAGTGGCTTTTCGCGGGCACGCTTCCATCCGGTGCTCGGAATCATGCGCAAGCACGAAGGGCTCGACTACGCTGCCGCCACGGGAACACCAGTTCGCGCGGCCGGTGACGGCACGGTGCTGCGCGCCGGCTATGGTGGCGGCTACGGCAACCTGGTCGAGGTTCGTCACCGTGATGGCGTGACCACTCGGTACGGTCACCTCTCGCGCATCGCGACGGGACTGCACCCGGGGATGCACGTGACGCAGGGACAGGTCATTGGTCGCGTCGGGATGACCGGGCTCGCCACCGGACCGCATCTGCATTACGAATTCCGCGTCGACGGTGTCGCGCGAGATCCGCGCTCGATCAAGAGCGAGGCTGGCGCTCCGCTGCCGGGGAGTTCCCTCGCATCGTTCCGTTCCCAGCGCGATGTCCTGCTCCAGTTGCTCGGCCGCCGTGCGCCGGGCAACTCGTCGCCACTCGCCGGGTAGCTCCTCCGCATCTTGATGGACCTCTATCCTGCTATCGACCTGCGCAGTGGCCGCGTCGTGCGCCTGTCGCAGGGCGAGGCTGAACGCCAGACGGTGTATGGGAGCGACCCTGCGGCGCAGGCTGCCGCGTTCGTCGACGACGGCGCCCGATGGGTACACGTGGTCGACCTCGATCGCGCCTTTGGTGGTGGCGAGAACGACGCCGCGGTTGCGGCCATTGTGGGCGCGGTGGCAGGGCGTGCGCGCGTACAAGTCGGTGGCGGTGTTCGATCGCTCGCGCGCGCGGCGGCTCTGATGTCCCTTGGGGTCAGCCGAGTCGTGGTCGGCACGGCGGCGGTCGAACAGCCGGAATTGCTCGACGCCATGGTGAATGAAGTTGGCGCCAGGCAGGTCGCTGTCGGCATCGATGCGCGCGATGGCATCGTCGCGTTGCGCGGGTGGACCGAACTCTCGCCGATCCGCGCGATCGATCTCGCGCGGCGGGTCGCCGATCAGGGAATCGGGACCGTGATCGCGACCGATATTGCGCGCGACGGCATGCTCGGCGGGCCCGACATCACCGGATCGCTGGCCATCGCCGCGGCACTTGCAACGGCACCCGACCCAGATCTCATCGTTTCCGGCGGCGTTGCCACGCTTGATGACCTGCGCACCATCGCTGCCGCCGGACTCGGTGGTGCCATCGTGGGGCGTGCGCTCTACGAGGGCCGCTTCACGCTGCGTGAAGCGCTCGAGGCGGCGGGATGACGTTGCCGGTCATCGTCTCGCTGCTGGTCGCGCTGGTTGTCGGTGCGGGGACGGCGTGGTGGAGCTGGCGCGACCGGCTCGACGCCTGGCCGGAGCGCGTGGCGGCGTTCGCACGCGCGCTGGCGATCGCGGCCCTTGTGCTGCTCCTGCTTGATCCTGGTATTGCGGGCCGCGTGCTCGGCCGACGAGCCATTGTACTACTCGACAATTCGGTATCGATGCACGCCGCGGGCGGGCACGCGCAAACGGCGGCGGCGCTGGCAGCTACTCTCGGCGACACGACGACCTTTGGCGAACTCGCGCCGGGGGAGCCTGGCGCGCACGCAACGCTGGCCGACGCGCTCACTGGGGCGCTCGCGGGCGGGAGGCCGGTCGTTGTGGTCACCGACGGCGAGATCGCCGACACCGCCGCAATTCCTGCCACGACACGCGAAGCGATCAGCGTGCGCGTCACGCCGCGAACTCGCGGTCCTGATATTGCCGTCGTGGAACTCCGGGCGCCGGCGCGGTTGAGCGCCGGTGATACTCTCGCCATCGAAGTTGAAGCGATGCGAACTGCGGACGCGCCCGATTCGGTCGCGATCGAAGTACGCAACGGGAAGAGTGTCCTGCTGCATGGTACGATCCGCTTTGCCGGCGCCCTGCGTGGCAGGATACGCTTCAGTGGCGCCCTGCCGGCTGGTCTCTCGGGTGTGCAGTGGCTCGAGGTCGCGCGCGCCGGTGGCGCCGACGCGGAACCGGGCGACGATATCCGCTGGTGGCTCCTCACCATCACACCGACGCCCGGCGTCGTTGTGCTGGCCGCGACGCCCGACTGGGATGCTCGCTTCCTCTACCGCACGCTCCGTGAAGTGGTCGAGGTCCCGGTGCGTGGCTATGTCCAGCTCGAACCCGGTGCCTGGCGTCGAATGGATGACCTGCGGCGGGTCGCGGTCGCCGAAGTCACCGCGGCCGCGAAGAGTGCTGATCTGCTCGCTGTGCGTGGTGTCACCGCACCCTGGCAGACCGCTGGACGCGCACGCCTGCTCTGGGCGCCCGGAGAAACTTCAGGCGATTGGTACCTGGGTGCCGCTGGTGCGTCGCCGGTTGCGGGAGCGTTCGTCGGCGCACCGATCGATTCGCTCGCCCCGGCAAGTGCGGTCACTGTGCTCGACGCGCCGACGGGAACGGGCTGGGTCGGGGCGACCGCCCGTCTGTCGCGGCGTGGGGCCGAGGTGCCGGTGCTCGTGGGCCGCGATGGGCCCGGGGGGCGTACGGCCGTGCTCGGCGCTGATGGCCTCTATCGCTGGGCGTTCCGTGGTGGTGTGAGCGAGCAACTCTGGCGCGGGCTCATTGCCGGGACCGCCTCGTGGCTTCTGGCGGCCCCAGGCGTCGATGGCGCGCGCGCCTTGCCGGTGGCAAGTGTGACCGAGCGCGGCCGACCGGTCCGATTCCGCTGGACCGGTTCGGGTGCGGCCACACCGATTCCAGCGCGCCTCGACAGCGACGGCGCGACTCTTCACGATACCCTGCGTTTCGACGGGAGTGGTGAAGCCACCCTCGCGCTGCCGGTGGGTCACTATCGTTACACGCTTGATGGGGGAGGTTCTGGGGCGTTCGGTGTCGAACCGTTCTCGGTCGAGTTGTTGCCAGCGGCGATTTCCCTGCCGGCACACACTGCGACGGTTACACCGACTCCGCTCCCCCGTTCGCTGCGAGAGGCATGGTGGCTCTTCGCCCTCGCCGCGTTGGGCCTCGTGACGGAATGGCTGTTACGTCGGCGCTTCGGGCTGCGCTGACCAGGGAGTGGAGTAATGGCGCGAGCAATTGGCGGCAAGCTGGGAATCTGGCAGCGGATCAAGCGACTGGCGCTCACCGACGTGGGTGCACTTGCGCGCGGACTCAAGGCAGACGATCTCGAGCAGGTCGAGCGCGTCCTGCTCGAAGCAGACTTCGGCGTTCCTGCCACGCTCGAGCTGGTGGATTTTCTCGAGGGCGAAGTTCGCAAGGGAAAGGTCAAGAACGATACCGACCTGCACGCAGCGCTGGTGGACCGGCTCGCGAGCATGCTGGCGGGTAACGGCGATCCTGCGATGCTGGCAGCTCCAGCGAGCGGCCCCACGATCGTGCTGGTGATTGGTGTCAATGGTGTCGGCAAGACCACGAGCGTGGCGAAGCTGGCGTACCGGCTCTCGAAGCAGGGGAAGCGCGTCCTGCTCGGCGCGGCCGATACCTATCGTGCTGGCGCCATCGCCCAGCTCGAAACGTGGGCCGAGCGGCTAGGGATTCCTTGTGTCTCGGGGGCATCGGGCGGTGATCCTGCGGCGGTCGCGTTCGACGCGGTCGAAGCCGGAATGGCGCGCGGTGTCGACGTGGTACTGATCGACACCGCTGGCCGGCTGCACACACAGGAAGGGTTGATGGCCGAACTGAGCAAGGTAGTTCGCGTGGTGGCCAAGAAGCTCCCTGGTGCTCCGCACGAAGTGCTGCTCGTGCTGGATGGCACGGTGGGTCAGAACGCCGTGCAGCAGGGGAAGCAGTTCGCCGAAGTGGTTCGCCCGACCGGATTGATCGTGACCAAGCTGGATGGCACGGCGCGGGGTGGGGCAGTGGTCGCGCTGCGTCGGGAACTGGCTATTCCGATCCGGTTCGTCGGTGTGGGCGAACGCCCCGAAGACCTGACCCCGTTCGACGGTCGGGCCTGGTCGGAGGATCTGCTGGCGGAGGGGTGAGCGTGCACCGTGTCCGGAGTGCGGCACTCGCAGCAGTGGTGGCTGGAGTCCTCCTTGTCGGAGCTGCATACCTTGCGACCTGGGCTGGTCGCGCGCCGGCATTCGCGCTCTACGCGATGATCGCCGGCATTGCGCTCCAGGTGAGTGGGATCACCATCCTCGGCGGTGCGCGACCCGGGCGAACGAATCGACCTGTCCTGATTGCTGCAGGCTTCCTGGCCGGCGTCATCATTCTCGGATTCGGCGCGGCGGCGCTGCTGCCGCCCGAGAACATTGCCACAGGACCATACTTCCTCGGACTGCCTCGTCGCGCCGCGATCATCCTCCTCGGCGTCGGCGTACTGCCTTTCCTTGTGCTGCCGTTCCTCTATGCCGCCGATTTTGACGCCGGTGGGCTCGATGAGAGTTCGCTCGAGCGCCTGCGAGACGAGTGTCGGCGACTGCGCGAGACCCACACTGGCAAGTCCTCCTCGTGATCGGGGTCGAACTGTTGCTGCAGACGCGGGCACTCTCGGTAGCCGCGGATCCTGAAATCGTGTGGGTCGCGCTCTTCTACCTCATCGTCTGCGCAGCCATCGCGATCTGGGCCGTCCGCCGAACCCGCGATGCGCGCGACTACTTCGTGGCGGGCCGGGGCGTCGGGCTCTGGGCGCTCGCGATCGCCGCCATGGCCTCGGCCCTGTCGGGTTTCGGCTTCATCGGTGGCCCGGGGCTGGTCTATACCATCGGCCTCGGCGCGGTCTTCATTGTACTGCCGGCGTCCATCACTGGGGCGATGACGGCATGGGTGTTGGCCAAGCGGATGCGATTGCTCGGCGAAGTGCGTGGATTGATCACGATTCCTGACGCGCTTGGCGCGCGCTATCGCTCGCCTGCGCTGCAGGGACTCGCGGCGGTGGCAATTCTCATCGCGATCATCGGGTATGCCGCGACGAACTTCCTCGCCCTTGGATTCATTCTCGACGCGGTCTTCCACACCGGGCTCAGTCGCGGCATCTGGATCGGCGCGGCACTGATCCTGGCGTATACCGCGCCCGGCGGAATGCTGGCGGGGATCTACACCGATGTCTTTCAGGGGAGCGTGAAGGCGGTGGCGTCGGCTGCCGTCTTCATCACCGCACTTCGGAGCGGGGGCGGGATGCAGCGGCTCGCCGAGACCATCAGCGGCAGCGACCCGGCCTGGTTCGGGCCGTGGGGAAAGCTTGCGCCGGTTGCCGCGCTTTCGTTCTTCTTCGTCTTTGGGCTGGGTGCGTTGGGGCAGCCCCACGTGCTGCACAAGTTCTATATGCTGAAGGATGCGCGGCGGCTGAAGTGGTACCCGCTGGTGATGACGGGCGCGATGCTGCTGGCGCTGCTACTCTTGGTCGGCGTCGGCTTTGCCGTCAAGGCCGCGGTCGTGCGCGGAGACCTCGCGGCACTGGGGCGGCCGGATGATGCCACTCCGACGTTTCTGCTGCACTTCGCGACACCCCTCCTCGCCGGTGTGGTCTTCAGCGGGGTAACCGCCGCGATCATGAGCACCGTGAACTCCTTCCTGAATGTCGGGGCGGCTGCGGTCATGCACGACCTCCCGATCGCGTTCGGGCGGCGGGTGACGCGCGAGCTGTTTGTGGGGCGCGCGGTCACCGTCGTGATCACCCTCGCGGGAGTGGTCCTCGCCCTCAAGAGCGGGGTGCTGATCGCGCTGCTTGGGATCTTTGGCTGGGGACTCTTCGCATCCACGCTGGTCCCTTCACTTGCCCTCGGCCTTTGCTGGCCGGGTGCGACGCGGCGCGGCGCCATCGCATCGGTCTGGGTGGGGCTGGTGGTCACGCTGCTTGGGGAGACACTGGTCTGGTCGAAACGGCTCCTCCTCCCCGCGGGCATCACGGCGTCCGGGCTCGCGCTGCTGCTGTCGCTGCTCACGTTTTTCGTGGTCTCATGGCTGACACGAGCCGATGCCGCAGGCGATCTCGATCCGGATGTTCGACTGATCATGGAGGGGTAATGCGATTCGCGGAGCTGGAGATCGGAATGGCTGCGGAGGTCTCGAAGATGATCGGGATCGAAGAGATCGACGCGTTTGGGGCCCTCACCGGCGACCGGAACCCGCTGCATTTCGATCAGGACTTCGCCGAGCAGAGTCGCTTCGGGGGGATCATCTCGCACGGGATGCTGACCGCGAGCCTCCTCTCGACCGTGCTCGGAATGAAGCTTCCGGGGACGGGGGCGGTCTATGTCAGCCAGAGCCTGAACTTTCTGGCCCCAGTGCGGCTCGACGACACGGTGACTGCGAGCGTGGTGGTGGTCGAGTTGGTGCCGGGGCGGCGCCGGGTCCGGCTGCAGGCGCGCATTGCGAACCAGCGGGGCGAAACGGTGATCGATGGGGAAGCCTGGATGTTCCTGATGGAGTAGCTGGGGGATTCGCTCCGCTTACTTTCCACTGTGCCCCAGCTTCGCCCTGACACCCCCGTGCAGTTCCTCAAAGGAATCGGCGAGAAACGCGCCGAGGCGCTCGCGCGTCTGGGTGTGCTCAGCGCGCAGGACCTGCTGCTCCACCTGCCACATCGCTATCTCGATGCCTCTACCGTGACGCCACTCGCCAAAGCAAAGGTAGGCGAGGACGTTGCGTGTATCGGAACGGTGGTGAGCAAGGGGATTCTGCCGACCCGGAAGGGGCTACGGATTTTTCACGCGGTGCTCAAGGACGCCAGTGGGGTTCTCGAGTGCGCCTGGCCCGGTCAGAGCTTCCTCGACCGCACGATCAAGGAGGGGCAGCTTTTGTTGGTGGCCGGGCCTGTACGGTTCTACCACGGCCGACAGATGGCACCGCGCGAGATGGTCATTCTGGGCGATCCGGATGACCCGTCGGCCGCGGGCCGAGTGCTACCGGTCTATCCCGCGACCGAAGGTCTGTCGCACAAGCAGATCCGGGCGCTGATCGACACGCACCTTGAGTCGCTCATCCCGCTGGTGCCGGACATCCTCCCTGAAGAACTGCGACTCCGTTTCAAGCTGCCACCGTTGAGCGAGGCGCTGCGCGCGGTTCATCGCCCCACGACGGTGGCCGAGGCAGAGGCGGGGCGCCGGCGGCTGGCGGTGGATGAGCTCTTTGATCTGCAGCTCACGCTGGCACGAGCGAGGCACGTCGCGAAGACGGGCCAGCGGGGGACGCGGTTCACCGCGCACCGCACGCTCACGACGGCGCTGCGCGAGGCGCTGCCGTGGGAGCTCACGGGCGACCAGAAGCAGTCCATTCGCGAGATCTTTGATGACATGACCAGCGAAGAGCGGATGCACCGGTTGCTGATGGGTGATGTCGGCACCGGCAAGACCGTCGTGGCGCTCTTCGCGATGCTGCTGGCGCTCGAGAACGACTATCAGGCCGCGTTGATGGCTCCGACGGAGTTGCTGGTCGAGCAGCATTTCCGGACGCTGTCCTCCTTGCTGGCACCGCTCGGGCTGGTACCTGAGCTGCTCATCGGCCGCCTCGGCGCCGCCGACAAGCGCGCAGCCCGAGCCCGGCTCGCCTCGGGCGAGACGCGACTGGTGGTAGGAACGCATGCGCTGGTGCAGGAGTCGGTGACGTTTCACAAGCTCGGCCTGGTGGTGATCGACGAGCAGCATCGCTTCGGGGTGGAGCAGCGTGCCGCGCTGATGGGGAAGGGCGAGGCACCGGATGTGCTGCTGCTGACGGCGACGCCGATTCCGCGATCGCTGGCACTCACGCGGTACGGCGACCTCGATATGTCGGTGCTGCGCGCGAAGCCGCCGGGGCGGGGCACGATCAAGACGGCGATACGCACGCCGGCGCACCGCGCCAGAGTCCTTGACTTTGTGCATAACACGGTGCGCGAGGGTGGGCAGGCGTACATCGTCCTGCCGGTGATCGAGGAGAGCGAACGGGCCGACCTGCGGGCCGCCGAGACGATGGCGGCGACGCTCACGGCACAGTGGGATGATGTGAGCATCGGGCTAGTGCACGGGCGGGTGAAGCCACCGGCTCGCGAAGAGGTGATGCGCAACTTCCGCGATGGCAAGGTCGGCGTACTGGTGGCGACCACGGTGATTGAAGTGGGGATCGATGTCCCGAACGCCACCGTGATGGTGATCGAGCATCCCGAGCGCTTCGGCCTGGCCCAGTTGCATCAGCTGCGCGGACGAGTGGGGCGGGGGAGCAAGGAATCGCACTGCATCCTGCTCACGAATTCCGATTTCGTTCCGGAGCGGCTCCGTGCCTTTGCGCTCACCGATGATGGCTTCAAGATCGCGGAACTCGATCTGGAAGAGCGGAGCCACGGTGACCTGCTCGGCGCGCGACAGAGCGGGGGCGTCGATTTCAAGATCGCGCGCTTTCCCGATGATACGGATCTCCTCGGTGAAGCGCGGGCGCTCGCGCGCGCGGTGCTCGATGCCGACCCTGTGCTCGAAAAGCGGGAAAACCGGCCACTGCGCGAACGGGCGCTTGCCCGCTACCCCAGAGCCGAAGCGCTTTTCCGGGTGGGCTGATGTATTCCACCTGCCTCTTCTGCACCAAAGCTCTCGGCCGGAACGAGGTCATCGAGACGCTGCCGATTGGTCGACGGATCGCCTTTGACGCGGCTCAGGGACGGCTGTGGGTGGTGTGCCGACACTGCGCCAAGTGGAACCTGGTGCCGTTCGACACTCGGCTCGAGAGTATCGAGACGGCGGAGGGACTCTTCCGCAGTACCCGGGTGCGTTTTTCGACCGACAACATCGGCATTGCGCGTGTCCGGGAAGGTCTGGAACTGGTGCGCGTAGGGCCAGCGCTGCGACCCGAGTTTGCCGCGTGGCGTTACGGAGATCAGTTCGGGCGCCGGCGGAAGCAGAATCTCCTCATCGGCGCGGGGCTGGCGGCTGTGGGTGTCGGCCTGATCGCTGGTGGAGCAGCGGTTGGGATCGGTGCAGGCCTCGGACCACAGCTGGCACGCGCGGTGATCAAGTCGATTCGTGGCCGTCGCATCATCGTGCGTGTGCCACGCGAAGGGGCCGATCCGATCCAGCTGACGGCGGCCTCAGCCGACCGCGCTCGATTTCAGGCGTTGACTAGTGGCGGATGGGGGATCCGCACGCGGCTCGATGCGAACCGGATCTTTGGTGTGCGGACCTCCCGTAGTGGCGAGGATGATCAGGTGATCACCGGCCCCGACGCCGAGCGGGTGCTTGCCGGAATCCTGGGGCACACCAATCGGTGGATGGGGAAGAAGGCGGAGGTGCAGGAGGCCGTGGAACTGGTGGAATCGAAGGGCGACCTGCACGAACTGGTGACCGGGATCGACGAGTACTCCCGGTACTCGCGGCTCCGGCTGGTCAAGGATCTTCCCAAGACCTGGCGACTCGCCACCGAGATGGCGCTGCACGAGCAATCGGAGCGCGACGCGCTGTCCGGTGAACTCGCCCTGCTCGAGTGGCAGTGGAAGGAAGCTGAGCGGCTGGCGCACATCAGCGACTCGCTGGCCATCCAGGACTCGGTCAACGCGGATCTCGCCGAGCTCCAGAACGCTCGACGATCCTCGATCGACGATCAACGCGGCGTCTAAGTCGTGTACGCCACCTGTCTCTTCTGTAACGCCTCACTCGGCCAGAATGAAGTGCTCGAGTCGCTCCCCGTGGGGCGACGCCTCGCGTTCGACGGCGCCAATGGCCGGCTCTGGATCATCTGCCGGAGTTGTGCCCGCTGGAACCTGGTCCCATTCGAGTCGCGACTCGAAAGCATCGACGAGGCGGAGCGACTCTTTCACGACACGCGTACGCGTTACTCCACTGGCAACATCGGACTCGCGCGACTGCGCGAAGGGCTCGAGCTGGTGCGCATCGGCCCGGCGTTGCGACCGGAGTTTGCGGCGTGGCGGTATGGGGCGCGGTTCGCGTCGCGGCGGAGGCGGAACCTGCTGGTGAGCGGCAGCCTCGCAGTGGGCGTTCTCGCAGCGTATTTCGGAGCTCGTGCGGCACTAGGGGGAGGAACGGTATGGGTTCAGGGATTGATCCACGTTCCGAAACTCTGGCAGAAGCGGCGAATCCGGGTCCGGCACCGACTCGAGACTGGCCAGCAGCTCACACTGACGCACGCCGATATCAGCGGAGCCTGGCTGCGCCATTGTGACCGAGCCGGATTCACGCTTGAGGTGCCTTCGCGGCTCGATGTACCAGGGGCGTGGACGAAAGGAAGCCGGGTCCATGATAGTGTCGAATTCAAGGAGCAGGACGCCGAGGTGCTCCTGACCAGGATGCTCCCTGTCATCGCTGGTACTGCGGGCTCGGTCGCCGAGGTACAGGGTGCGACGGAACTCCTCGCTACTCATCGTTCGATCATTGCCCTGGCAAATGCCAACCATCACTCTGCTTGGGAATCCCACACGCTCGGTGGCACCAATTCTGTATCCCGCCTCGCAATGGAGATGGCGTCCAACGAAACCACGGAGCGAAGAATTCTCGAGGGCGAGCTCTCCCTGCTCGAGCGCCAGTGGGAAGAAGCCGATCGCCTCGCGAAGATCAGCGACGACCTCGCGCTTCCCGAGTCGATTGATGAGCAGCTGGTCATCCGACAGAACGCCCATCGCCCATCGCCCATCGATCAGCCATGATCCACCATCCATCATCCCGAATCCATCCCGGCCGACCCCGGGCGTCGTCGTAGATGTACTCCACCTGCCTCTACTGCACTCGCAGCCTTGGCACGAACGAGGTGATCGAGACGCTGCCCGTCGGGCGGCGCATTGCGTTCGACGCGGCGCAAGGTCGGCTTTGGGTCGTGTGCCGCCACTGTGCCAAGTGGAACCTGGTGCCGTTCGATACCCGACTCGAGAGCATCGACGCGGGTGAGCGTCTCTTCCGCGATACCCGAGTACGCTTCTCCACCGACAACATCGGGATCGCGCGGCTAAAGGAAGGGCTGGAACTTGTGCGCATTGGTCCCGCACTCCGACCCGAGTTCGCGGCGTGGCGGTACGGGGACCAATTCGGGAGGCGCCGGAAACGTGCGTTGGCCGTCGGCGCAGGTGCGGCTGTGTTGAGTGGCGGAATCTTCGCGGGCGGATTGGTTGCCGGCGCGTCGCTTGCCCTCGTGCCGATGCTCCTGTATGCCTCCAACAGTCTCGTGCGCGGGCGCCGGGTGGTACTCAGGGTGCCTCGCTCGGAAGGGGCGCCGATCGAGTTGACGCGGAATCAGGTGGATCAACTACGAATTCAGTGGCGTCCAGATCGGACCTGGGGGGTACGCACCCACTGGGGCGGGCGAGACGAGTTCGGTTATGCAAGCGCTCGTACTCCCTCTCCCAACCGGCTGATGACGGGGCGCGATGCCGAGGTACTCCTTGCAAGCGCCCTGGCCCACGCCAATCGATGGGTCGGTGATCGAAACGAGGTGAGAGGCGCGGTTGATCTTCTCGATGATCGTGGGACCTCTCGGCGGATCATCGAATTGCTGCCGGCCGAGTTCCGCTTCGCACATATTGTCGAACTGCGCCGAATTCCCGGTGAAATGAGGCTCGCGATGGAGATGGGGTTTCACGAGGAATCGGAACGCGAGGCGCTCGCGGGGGAACTGACGATGCTCGAATGGCAGTGGAAGGAAGCAGATCGGCTTGCGAAGATCAGTGACGGGCTGGCGATGCAGACAGAAGGGTGATGGGTGATGGGCGATGGGTGATGGGTGGAGGAGAGGCGCGGAGGGTCGCTCCTTCGACTGCGCTCGCCCGCGGCTCGCTTCGCTCAGGATGACAGTGGGAATCCATCACCCATCACCCTTCTCCCATCACCCTTCTCCCTTCTCCCTTCTCCCTTGACCCTTCTCCCTCACCCATCCGCTGCGCCCACCAGTTCCGCCGGCCCCGTGTGCATCGCGCGCCATGCACCAGGCAGCGCCGCCAGCAGCGCGACCGCGATCAGGATCCCGCCGTAGCGAATGATCAGTGTTGGTTCCCACGCCGGTAGCCCCGGTATCACTGTGGTGAAGATCTGCCAGGCACCCGGCCCGAACCAGAGGGCGCAGGCAACGCCACCGACACCGGCGAGCGCGGCGCGACCTGCTACCGTGATGAAGATGTGCCGCCGACGCGCACCCACGGCGCGACGAACGCCGAGTTCGGGGATCAGGGCGCCGATCCAGAGTCGCACCAGGACCAGCGTCCCGAGCGCCGCGATGAGCCACCCGGCCCAGCCCTCGATCGTGATCCATCGCGCAAACCAGCGGAGTGGAGCCAACTGCGCCGCGCGCATGGCCGCCTCGCTCATCGTGAGCGGCATCCCGGCGATGGAATGCAGTGTCGCCGCGATCACACCGCCGGCGTCGGAAAGTGTTGTCCCCGGGTTGGCGCGGACCATCACTTCGAGCTGCGGCGTGCGATGCTGCAAGACGCTGAGGTAGACCGCGTACCGGGGCAGCAACGACGCGCCGAAGCCGGCCGCGACCGGTTCATCGACGACGCCCACCACCGTGTACCATCCGTCGACTCCGTCGAGCTGCAGGCGCCGGCCGATTGGCTCGCCGTACTGGAAGTGCCGGCGCGCGAGGGCGCGATTCACAACGGCGACGCGTTGACTGCCGGCGACATCCGCGCTGGTGATACCGCGGCCGGCAACGACACTGGCACCGATCGAACGGAAGGAGTCGGCGCTTACCAGATGACGAACGGCAGTGGTGAGCCTAAACGGGAGGTGCATGTTCGCCTCCGAGCAATCGCCGCAGTCGGTGGTGAGTCCGCCGACCTCGCCGAGCCCGAGGGCGACGCCGGGCGTCGCAATGCTCGCAGACAGGACTCCGGGGGTCGCGCCGAGCGCGCCGAGGAGCGACTGATAGTCGGGCAGCTCCGCATGGCTGGCATCGACCCGATAAATCGCTGCCGAGCTGGTCGATATTGCCGGAGCCGTGAGCATCGCCTCAACATGCCGCGAGAGCAGTGCGCTCGCCGTGACGACCAGCAGGCCGATCGAGAGAAGTGCTGCCGCGAGGTAGAGTTCGAGCGGCGGCCCGCTGGCAACGCGCACGTAACTGCCCCGCGCCGGAACCATCACGAAGAGCGCGCCGAGGAGAAAAGTTGCGAGAAAGGCTGCGACCACCAGTGCGGCGGGGAGCCCCGGCAGCGCTGATGCACCAGGCCACTCCGCCCGCGCGAGCCGGAACGCCACCGTGGCGAAACCGCCACTCGCAAAGCAGGTCGCGCCGGCGAGCAGCGCGGCCTCGACCATCGCCATCAGGGTGAGCGCCCCGCGTGACGCACCAACCGCACGGCGCACGGCGATCTCGCCGGAGCGCTGACCGGCGCGTGCCGCACTGCCGACAAGAATCGTGATGGCAGCAAGCGCCAGGGCACCGGCAGCGGCCCCCAGGAGTGGAGCGAGAAGCGCAGCGAGGGCACGTTGCTGGAAGACCGCAATCGGTGTTGCCTGCGGCGACCAGGTTCCGTTCAACCCCCGGACCATCCCGCCGAGCTCGAGGCCGCCGGCCAGCGCCACGACCGGAGCCGCCGCGATGAGCGCCACAATCCCCGCGACCACGGCGAGGAGTGCACCGCGCCAGTACATCCGGAGCCCGTCGCCGGCGGTCGTATGCGCCACCCTGATTGCCGCTCTCGCTGTCGCTAGGGACATCGTCGCTCCGCTGATTGTCATCCGGCTGTTACGCCCGTGTAACCTCACTGCCAGCCCGCTGCCATCCCCCGGACGGAACTTCCTGAGGGAACGTGTCACTCCCGTTCGGGGGGCGCCGATGTACCGCACCTGTCTCTACTGTACCCACGATCTCGAAGAAAATACCGTACTCGGCAGCCAGGCGGTGGGTCGGCGCTTTGCCTTCGACGCCGCCCTCGGCCGCCTGTGGGTCGTCTGCCCCCATTGCGCCAAATGGAATCTGGTCCCGTTCGAAACGCGGCTTGAATCCATCGATGCCTGCGAACGGCTCTTCCGCGATACCCGTGCGCGCTACTCGACAGACAACATCGGACTCGCACGTCTCCCTGCCGGCCTCGACCTGATCCGCATTGGCACCGCACTCAAGCCCGAAATCGCGGCGTGGCGTTACGGGCGGGTCCTCGCCCGAAGGCAACGCAGTACTTCATCGCTGCCACTCGTCGAAATGTTTCGTGGCATCCGGCGGGCCTTCCACAATCAGCATGTGCTGCGTGATCCGTGGACCGATCAGCTGGTGCAGGTTCCCCTCGCGGCGCTCCTGCACGCCACCCTTGCCGCTGACGACAACGGTACCTGGCGCCTCGAGGTGCCGTACCGGACTGGTCTGGAACGGCTCTTCGGGCCGCGTGAGCCGGTCCTGCCGTCGATTCGGGACGTGCCCTCCCTCGGACTCTTCGACGGCCGGGAGCTCTTCCCGACCCTCGGTCGGCTGCTGCCGGCGCTCGATCCGGGGGCACAGGGGAGCGAACAGGTGGATGAGGCGCTGCGGCTGGTGGAATCGGCCCGCGACGGCAGTCACCTGCTGGAGTACGTCGTGGGGAAGCCACTCCGATTTGCCACGCAGCGGCGATACGTCGTGCGAGAAGTTCCGACCGAGATCCGGCTGGCGCTCGAAATGACGGCCCACGAGGAGACCGAGCGTCGGGCGCTGGAAGGGGAGCTAAAGCTGCTGGAGCGCGAGTGGAAGGCGGCCGAGCAGCTGGCGCGGATCGCGGACCGACTGGCGGTAGGGGAGGAGCCGGCCTAAAATGCGCGGATGACGCCAGACACTCGCTCCGCCACGCCCTTCGCCTCGATCAGCGATCTCCGCCAGCACGTTGGGCAGCAGGTCATTGTACGGGGGTGGGTCACCACCACGCGCTCCTCCGGCAAGATCGCTTTCCTCGTGATGCGCGATGGCTCCGGCTACCTGCAGACGGTCTTCCCCAAAAATGAAATCGTCGAAGGCGCCTGGGAGCGCTTTGCAACCCTGACTCAGGAAGCGACCGTGTCAGTCACGGGCACGGTGCGCGAAGACGCTCGTGCGCCTGGCGGCTATGAACTCACCGCAAGCGATGTGACGGTGCTGGCGCCGAGCGTCGATTTCCCGATCACGCCAAAGGAACACGGCACCGCCTTTCTCTTCGAGCACCGCCATCTCTGGCTCCGCTCGAAGAAGCAGGTGGCGATCGCGCGCGTGCGGAACGAGATCGAGCACGCGATCAGCGACTTCTTCTACGAGCGCGAATTCATTCGGGTCGACACGCCGATCCTGACCGGCTCGATCGGCGAGCAGGCCGGCGAGCTCTTCGCCACGGAATATTTCGACCTCGGTCAGGCCTATCTCGCTCAGACGGGACAGCTCTACGGTGAAGCCGCCGCTGCCGCGCACGGAAAGATCTACACCTTCGGTCCGACCTTCCGCGCCGAGAAGTCGAAGACGCGCCGCCACCTGACGGAGTTCTGGATGATTGAACCGGAAGTGGCGTTCGCCGATTCCAACGACAACATGAAGCTGCAGGAAGACTTCGTGTCGTACCTCGTGGCGCGCGTGCTGGAGAATCGTCAGGAAGAACTGAAGGAACTCGAGCGCGATACCTCCAAGCTCGCAAACATCACGGCGCCCTTCCCACGTATCAGCTACACCGACGCGATCGCCGCGCTGCAGGCCCAGGGGAGCGATATCCAGTGGGGCACCGACCTCGGTGCCGATGACGAGACCGCGCTCGCCAAGGCGTACGACAAGCCGCTCTTCGTGATGAACTATCCGAAGGCGTTCAAGGCGTTCTACATGAAGGAGAATCCCGACGATCCGCGCACGGTGCTCAGCAACGACTGCCTCGCGCCCGAAGGCTACGGCGAGATCATCGGCGGCTCACAGCGTGAGGACGATTACGACAAGCTCCTCGCCCGCATCGAGGCGCAAGGGCTCGATCCCAAGTCGTACGGCTGGTACCTCGACCTGCGGAAGTACGGTGGCTTTGTCCACTCCGGCTTCGGTCTCGGTCTCGAGCGCACCGTCGCCTGGATCTGCGGCATCCCGCATATTCGGGAGGCGATTGCGTTCCCGAGGCAGATCCACCGCCTTTACCCGTAACAAAGATCCCTGCAGGATGATGGATGGTGGATGATGGATGATGGAGAAGGGCTCCTCGGCGATGGCCCCTCGCCCATCTGTCATCCATCATCCATCATCCATCATCCCTTCCGTTTCACTTCATCCCAGATCAGATCCAGCTCCTCCAGCGACGCCTCGCCGAGTTTCACACTCCGTTCGGCGGCGATGCGTTCGACCTCGGCGAATCGTGCCCGGAATTTTGCGTTGCTGCGCTCGAGCGCAGCTCCGGGCGGCACGCCGGCCTTGCGTGCGACGTTAACCACCGCAAAGAGCAAGTCGCCGATCTCGTCGGTGAGCCGATCACGCGACGGGTCGCTGTGGTCGAGCTCGGCTTCGACCTCGGCGAGTTCCTCACGCACCTTGTCGAGCGGGCCGCGGACATCTGGCCAGTCGAAGCCGACACCTGCCGCGCGTTCCTGCAACCGGTAGGCAAGCAATAGCTCGGGGAGGGTGGCCGGGAGGCCGTCGAGGGTTCCGTGGCTGCGTTTCCGTTCGCGGTTCTTGAGTGCCTCCCACCCCTCCTGCTCACCGAGCTCGAAGAGATGGGGATGGCGCCGTCGCATCTTGGCGACCAGGTCGTCGGCCACCTCGTCGGGAGTGAATTCTCCCGATTCGGCGCCCAGCACCAGCTGCCAGGCGAGGTGGAGCATCAGGTCGGCCACTTCCTCGCGAATCTGGGCCTGATCGCCCGTGCCGAGGGCTGCCGCGAGCTCGTGGGCCTCCTCGATCAGGTAGGGCCGCAACGTCTCCCGGGTCTGGATCCGGTCCCAGCTGCATCGCTCGCGCAGGTCGGCGACCATTGCCACGGCCCGTCCCAGCGCTGATTCGTCTTGCATCCATCCCCCCGGGGTCCTAGTCTCCGACCGTGCGCAAACCCTTCACACCCGACACCGCCCGCGCCTGGGTCGATGTGGACCTCGACTCCCTGGTGCGGAACGCCCGCTCCTACGCCGCTCGGGTCGGCGTCCCGCTCCTGCCCATGGTCAAGGCCGATGGCTACGGCCTCGGGGCCGTGGCGGTGGCTCGCGCCCTCGCCGAGATCGAGCCCTGGGGCTACGGTGTCGCCACCGTCGACGAAGCCCGTGAACTCTACGTCAACGGCATCCTGCGGCCGATCGTGATCTTCTCACCGCTCGTCCCCGAGATGATCGAGTACGTCAACGCGGTGGCAGCACGACCGGTCATTGGTGACCTCGATTCGCTGCGCGCCTGGCTCGCACAGGGCAGCGGCCCATTCCACCTCGAGATCGATACCGGGATGGCGCGAGCGGGAATCCGCTGGGACGACGCTGCGATGCTCGGCGAAGCGCGCAATCTGCTCGCCGAGGCCTCAGGATGGGAGGGTGTCTTCACCCATTTCCATTCGGCGGAACGCAATTCGGCGGCGACCGGCCAGCAGTGGCTCCGCTTGCAGGGGTGCATTGACGCGCTCGGTCGCCGGCCCCCGCTGGTCCACGCGGCGAATTCGGCGGCAGGCGCCACGGGGAAGCCGTATAGCGGCGATCTCGCGCGCCCGGGAATCCACCTTTATGGCGGCAGAATCTCCGGCTTCGATTCGATCCGGGTGGCTGCGTTGCGTGCGCGGGTGGTGGCGGTCCGGCGGCTCGCGGCCGGGGACACCGTTTCCTACGAAGCGACCTGGGGCGTGCCGAATGCGACCACGATCGCCACACTGGCCATCGGCTATGCTGATGGGCTGAGTCGTCGACTCTCCAATGGCGGTGCCTGCGAACTCCTCGGTCACCGGCTGCGCATCGTCGGCCGGGTCACCATGGACCACGTAATGATCGATGCCGGCGACCTGCCGGTGGCGATCGGCGACGTGGCTACGATCTTTGGCGGCATCGTGACGCTTGACGAACAAGCGGCCCTTGCGGGAACAATCAGTTACGAACTCCTCACCGCGCTCGGGAGCCGTCTCCCGCGCCGCTACCTGCCCAGAGAATGAATCAGCATTTCGGATCGCTCATCCTCGGTCTCGCCGCTCAGGCGAATGCCGCTCTCGATGGTCAGCTCCCGCCGGGTGCCGAAGCCGCCGGTGCCGGAAACGCGCGGCAGCTCGCTCAGGCGCTCATCGACACCCTCAGTGCGCTGCAGGAGAAGACCAAGGGAAACCTTGATGCCGACGAGGCGCTGTTGATGGAGCAGGCCCTCACCGGGCTTCGTTTCCGCTTCGCGACGGGCAAGACGCAGTGATTCGTCGCGCCGGGCTCATCGTGCTTGATGGTCTTGGCGTCGGCACCGCGCATGACACGGCGGCCTACGGCGACCTCGGTTCGGCCACGCTCGGCAACGTGATGCGCTCGGCCGCTGGGCTGCAGCTCCCCAACCTCGAAGCGATGGGGCTCGGGCTCTGTGGCGATAGCGGACTCCCTCCCGTCACCGCGCCGACCGCAGCACATGGTGTCGCCGAGCCGGGGAGCCCGGGGAAGGACAGCACCACCGGCCACTGGGAACTCTGTGGCGTCATTCTCAAGGAACCCTTTCCCACCTACCCGAAGGGATTCCCGCAGCCTCTGCTCGACGAATTCGCCCGGCTGACCGGCCGTGGCGTCCTCGGCAACGTGGCGGCCTCCGGGACCGCGATCCTCGACCAACTCGGTGCGGAACATCTCGCGACGGGCAAGTGGATCGTCTACACGTCAGCGGATTCGGTTTTTCAGGTCGCGGCGCACGAGGATGTCGTCTCGCTGGCCGAACTCTATGCAGGCTGCCAGATCGCCCGCGATCTGCTGAAAGGCGAGCACGGAGTGTCACGAGTGATCGCGCGACCCTTCCGCGGAACTCGCGGCGCCTGGCAGCGTACGGCGAACCGGAAGGACTTCTCGTCGCAGCCGATCGGTGAGACCCTGCTCGATCGTCTCGCCGCGCAGCACATCCCCGTGGTCGGTGTCGGGAAGGTTGATGACCTTTTCGCCGGTCGAGGGGTCACCAGTATCCACACCCCGACGAATCGGGATGCCTACGAGTTGATCGAAGGAGCGATGCTGGCGATGCGGCGGGGCTTTCTCTTTGCCAACGTGATCGAGTTCGACCAGAGCTGGGGTCACCGCAACGATGTGACGGGTTTCCGGAGCGGGCTCGAGGAGCTGGATCGCTGGATGCCGCGGATCCTGCGGCAGGTTCGGGACGAGGACCTGATTATCTTCACGGCCGACCACGGCAACGATCCGACGACGCCGTCGACGGACCACGCCCGGGAACAGGTACCGATCCTGGTCGCGGGACCACGGGTCCGGCCGGTCAGCATCGGGGTCCGCCAGACCTTTGCCGATGTCGGGCAAACCATTGCGGAATTCCTCGGTCTGCCCCCGCTAGCGGCAGGAACCTCGTTTCTGAGCGAGGTCTGGACTGGATGACTGATCTGCGAACTGCGGCGGAAGCCGCTCGAGCACGCGCTTACGCCCCGTATTCCGGCTTTCACGTCGGTGCGGCGCTGGAGACTGAGGAGGGTACCATCGTCACCGGTTGCAACGTCGAAAATGCCTCATACGGGCTGACTATCTGCGCGGAGCGCAGTGCCGTGGTCGCGGCCGTGGCGGCGGGCCACCGTCGTTTCGTGCGCCTGGCACTGGTGAGTGACGCGCCTGAGCCCATCGCCCCGTGCGGGGCGTGTCGGCAGGTGCTCGCCGAGTTCGGGCTGCAGTTGCAGGTCGACTCATACGCCGGATCCGACCGGATCTCGTGGACCATGGCTGAGTTGCTCCCGGCCTCCTTCAACCGCGACGTGCTGCAGTGAAGCGATGGCCCCTGGTGGTGATGGCAGCGATGATGCTGGTGACTGCCTGTACCCAGAAGCTCACGACGCCGGCCGATTGTCCGGCGCTTTGTCCCGGCGGCCAGAGCGCCTTCCGCGACACCATTCTCGACGCCGAGATCGGGCTCGACTCGAGCTACTCGGGATACACGTCGACGCTCGACGCGACCGGGCTCCTCGCGTCCAATGGTGGCGGCTACGGTGAGTCACGCGCCATTGTGAAGTTCCTGCAGCGCGGGGACTCGATCCTCGTCCGCGATACCAATCGCACCTTCACGGTCGATTCCGCAGTCATCCAGGTGACGCTCCAGAAGCGGGATCTTGCCGTCGCTGATCTGGTGCTGGAGTTCTACCGATTGCCCCGTTCCGTGGACACACTCACGCCGTTCGAGACGGTCGATCCGTTGATGACACCGGCCAACAAGCTGGGAGAGATCGCTGTCGCGAACGCGGCAGCGTCGGGACTGCAGCAGCTGGTCCTCAAAGGTGATGATCTCGCGAAGCTTGCCTTCTCACCCGACGACACGACGCAACTGGTCATCGGCGTGAAATTCCGGTCGGCAGCACCAACGGGCCTGCGCTTCGGCTCGCTCCTCAGCGGCGCCGAATCGCCGCTGTACGCGACCTTCGTGCACGCGAACATTGCGGACACCACGGTTCAACGGCAGATCATCAACCGGAATCCGGCGCTGAATCTCACGCTGCGGCCGGTCGAGGCCCCTGCCAGTGCCGGGGTGCTGACTGTGGGTGGTTTCCCCGCATCGAGAGCGTTCCTCCGCTTCACACTGTCGCCCTACCTGCGCGACTCGGCACGGATCGTCCGGGCAACGCTCGAACTGACGACCTCAGAGCCGCTGTTCGGGATCCCGGGAGATTCGACATTTCTTGATGCCCGAGCGGTGCTCAGTGATTTCGGCCCCAAGTCGCCGGTCACTTCGAGCGCCTTCGGATTCGCAACGTTGCTCCCGGGAATGTCGGCCGTGCAGATCGAGATGGTCCCCGTGGTTCAGCTCTGGCAGGGATCGGCGCCGCTCCCCTCCATCGTGCGACTTGGGCTGGCGGCGGAAGGCGCAACCTTCCTCAAGCCACTGATCAACTCGACTCGCGCCGCGACGGGCCGACCCCGGCTGCGGCTGACGTATCGACTCCCCTTCGCGTTCGAGGGCTTCTGACAATGCGCCGCATCCTGATTGCGCTGGCGATTGTGGGAAGCGTCCCTGCACTGGCGCGAGCCCAGTCGTCGCAGTTCGGTGTTCGCGGCCTCGGCCTCCCGGGCCGGTCGGTCTCGGCCCACTCGCTGGGAATGGCCGGCGCGTTCGGTCTGTTCGATGGTGAGTCGAGTCTCAATCCAGCTGCGCTCGGTGCACTGACCCAGACCACGTCGCTCTTCACTTCGAGCGCATCGTGGCGGAACAGCAGCAATCCGGCAGGAACGGGGAAGGCGACTGACGCACGTTTCCCGCAGATCCTGATCGGAGGACCGATCCCGTCGTCAAAGTTCGCCGTCGGCGTCGGCTACTCCACCTATGCCGATCGTGACTTCACGCTGGTGTCGACCGGAGTCGCCTCGCCACGCGGCGAGCCGATCAATGTCACCGATACCCTCACATCGCTGGGCGGCATCAATGATCTCCGCCTCGGTGTCGCGTATGTGGCGTCGCCGCGGGTCCTCTTCGGCGCCGGCGTGCACTTTCTCACCGGCTCGAACCGGCTGCTGTCACGTCGCTCGTGGGCGGATACCAATTACCTGCCGATTGCCGAGAAGGCCGAACTTTCCTACAAGGGCTTCGGTTTTTCGGCCGGCGTCCTGTTGAATCCCGCCAACGGCATTGCGATCGCGGGTGCCATCCGCCAGGACGGCAATCTCGATGTCCAGCGTGACTCGTCGAGCAGCAGCGGGACGATCAAGCTGCCGCTGACGCTGAGTGGCGGCGTCCGAGTGCGCGTGCATCGGGGGGTGGAGTTCGCCGGGACCGTCATCCGTCGCAACTGGTCGAGTGCCGATGCGGGCCTCCGCGAAGAAGGGGCTATCGGCGCGGTGAATACTTTCGAAGCAAGTGGGGGGCTCGAGATCCTCAGCAACCTTCGTCGCCCGGCGCAGAAGCCGTTGCGACTCGGCGTGCGTTACGCGGAGCTGCCGTTCCTGCTGACGACCGCGGGTCGGCCGAAGGAAGTCGGGGTGTCGATCGGCTCCGGGCTGCGCTTTGCCGGTGACCGCGGTGGCATCGACCTGGCGCTCGAGCGCTTCCAGCGGAAGCAGGGCAGTGACTACCGCGAGACCGGCTGGATCTTCTCGGTAGGGATTTCGGTGCGGTCGGCCGGATTCCGGCCATAGCGCGCTGGATGGGTTGCAGATGAAGCGGATCTACATTGAGACGTATGGCTGCCAGATGAATGTGGCCGACACCGAACTGATGTTTGGTGTCCTCGGCCGGGACGGCTACGAACCCACCGAGTCGCCCGAAGGGGCCGACGTCATCCTCGTCAATACGTGTGCCGTCCGTGATAACGCCGAACAGCGGGTGATCGGTCGCGTCGGTGAATTGCAGCGTCACAAGTATCCCGGCAGTGTGCTCGGCGTCGTGGGCTGCATGGCGCAGCGCCTCGGTCCGATCCTGCTCGAGCGGGTACCGAAGGTCGATCTCGTCGTCGGCCCCGATGCCTATCGCAATCTCCCGGAACTGCTCCGCCACGCGGTCGGCGGCATTCGCGTTGCCGATGTGGAGTACCGCGGCTGGGAGCATTACGAAGATATCCCCCAATTGCGTGAACCGGGCCCTACCGCCTTCGTGACGGTGCAGCGGGGCTGCGACTATCGCTGCACCTTCTGTATCGTGCCGACGACCAGAGGTCCCGAGCGGAGTCGCGTGCTGGCCGATATCGTGCGTGAAGTCCGCGAGCTGGTCGAGACCGGAGTCAGCGAGGTCACGCTGCTCGGGCAGACAGTCAATTCATACCACGACGGGAGCGACGATTTTGCCGCGTTGCTTCGCGCCGTCGGTGCGGTGGATGGGGTGCGGCGAATTCGATTCACGTCCCCGTATCCGACCGACTTCACTCCTGGGGTGATCGAGGCGATGGCCACGACACCGGCGGTGTGCGAACACGTGCATCTCCCGGTTCAGAGCGGATCGAACGCGGTGCTGAAGCGGATGCTTCGTCGCTACACGCGCGAGCGCTATCTCGAAGTGGTGAACGACTTGCGCACGGCGATTCCGGGGATGACGATTTCGACCGACATCATCGTCGGGTTTCCCGGCGAGACCGACGCCGACTTTGCCGAGACGCTGGCGATGGTGCAGGACGCCTCCTTCGACGAGGCCTACACCTTCAAGTACTCGGTCCGCGACGGCACGCCGGCGGTCAAGATCCCGAACCACGTTCCGGATGACGTGGCGTCGGGGCGGCTGGAGCAGCTGATCGAGGCCGCCCGGGCCCAGTCGCGGCGTCGGAACGCGGATCGGGTCGGCGAGGTCCACGAGGCACTCGTGGAACGGCCGGCGAAACGGGGCGACCTGATGCTGGCCCGCACCCGCCAGAATTTTCTGGTGCTCCTTGATGTTCCTGCCGATGCTATCGGCGAGTACCGGCGCGTGCGCCTCACGGGCACGACCGGGTCCACCTTTACCGGCGTCCTGTACCAGCCAGCCCTGGCGGTCCTATGATCGTGAATGTGATGGAGCAGCACGTGAAAGACGCGTACGAACGGCTCAAGACGTCCGTCAAGGACTTCGAGGAGTCGCCGCGTCATCGCGATGATGTGGTGGTGTATGCCCTGAACCGGTTGCCGCCGAAGTACGTGGTCAGCAATGCCGGCAAGGCGGTCACCGAGGCCGCGCTCGATGCGCCGCAGCATCGGACCGCGATCGAGGTGCAGGTCTTCGAAGCACTTCGGCAGGTGGCGCGCGTGCCACGCAACGACCGCCCACCCGCAGATTGATGCGGGCGCCACCGGGCGCCATGATTCTGCTGGTGGCATATGGGGCCGGTCTCGTGACCGGCCTTTCGCGTTTCCTGGACCCAGTCATCCTGTTGCCGCTCCTGCTCGCGGCGGGGTGGGTCCTCCGTCGATCAACTTGGGCTGTAACTGCGATCGCCTGTGCGAGCGGGATCGCGGTGGGTTGCTGGAGCCGCACAACCATTACCGAGCGTTGCGTCGCCTCGCTCCGGCCGGGAGAGCAACAGCTCGTGCTCCGCACCGAGGAGCCCGGCAGTGCGACCGGCCGCGTGTCGTTGCCGACCCGGGGGTGCCGCGGCGACGTGGTCGCGCGCTGGCCGGTGAATGCGAACGTCGGGGCGGGGCACGATGTTGGCGTGGTCGCGCGGTGGATTCCGCGGCCGCCGCGCCTCGGACGACCCGACGGCCTGCTCGTGGTGACCCGGGTGTTGCGGGTTACGGGCGACCCCGGGCGCATCGATTCACTGCGCACAGTTCTGACGACAGCGAGCGTCCGACTCTATGGAGCGCAGTCCCCGCTGGTGGACGCGCTCATCACCGGCCGACGTGGCGCGATCGATCCCACGCTCAGCCGGGCCTTCGCTGCCGCTGGCCTGGTGCATCTTCTGGCCATTTCGGGTTCTCACATCGCCGTGATCGCGGGCTGGGTATTGCTGGTGTTGCGACTGCTGCGTGTGTCTCGTCATCGCGGCGAAGCGCTCGCGGTGGCGGCCGCAACCGGATACACGGCCTTCATCGGCTGGCCACCCTCCGCGGTTCGCGCAGCGGCACTGATGGCGCTGGTTGCCTGGTGTCGCTGGCGGCAGCGTCATGTGCGCGGAGTGGCCCTGCTCGGGGCCAGCGCATTGCTGGTGCTCTGGTGCGATGCCTGGGCGATCAGCGATGTGGGAGCGTGGTTGTCGGTGCTCGCACTCGCGGGTGTGAGTGCGGCGACCCGCTGGAGTGATCGCGCCATCAGTGCGTCGGTGTGGGTGCGCACCCTCAGCGGTTCGGTGGGGGCCACCCTCACCACGGCGCCACTGACGGCCTTCGCCTTCGGGCAGGTCGCCCCGATCGGAATCCTGTTGAACCTCGTGGCGGTCCCGCTCACGGCGCTGCTGGTACCGGTGCTGCTCGTCTCGCTGCTGTTGTGGCATCCCCTGCCGGTTGCCGCCTCGGCCTTCGCGACTTCGGCAGCGCTCCTGCTGCGACTCCTGGTTGGCGTGGCACGGGTCGGGGCGATGGCTCCAGGGGCGGCCACTGCAGGTGACTCGGGGTTCGCCGCCGCGTTGCCGTGGCTCGTCGCACTCGCAGCGGCAGGATGGGTGGTGTACGGGCAGACTGCGCCGCGCGAAGCAGCTCGACGACTCGGCTGGGTGGTCGCGGTCGTGCTCTGGCTCCTGCTCGCCCCACGTGGTCCCCGTGCGCCGGATCTCGGGAGCGGTGGGCTGGCGTTACTTTTCGCCGATGTTGGCCAAGGCGACGCGGCCCTGATCAGGACACCAGGGGGACACTGGTTCGCGGTGGACGCCGGGCCGATCGATCCTGGGGGTCGCGACGCCGGTCACAAGGTGCTGCTGCCGTTGCTGGCGCAGGAGCAGGTCGGGCGGCTCGAGGCGTTGATCCTGTCGCACGCGCATCGTGACCACGTGGGCGGTGCTGCCGCCCTGGTCAACGAGCTTGATATTGGCGTCGTGGTGGAGCCGGGCGAGGCGTTCAGTGATAGCGCCTACGATGACTGGCTCACCGCGGTGGCGCAGCGAGGCGTGCGTTGGCACCCGGCGCGGCGCGGGACTGAGTGGACGGTTGATGGGGTGCGGTTCGCCGTCCTGCATCCTCCCCTCGAGTGGCCACGACAGGGTGACGACCTCAATGAAGATTCGGTCGTGCTCTCTGTGTCGTACGGCAACTTTACTGCGTTGCTGATGGGCGACGCCGGCTTCGTGGCGGAGTCGTCACTCGCTGGATCGTTGCCCGAAGCTGACTTGCTCAAGGTGGGGCACCACGGCTCGCGGTGGGCCAGCGGAGTGCCCTTTCTTGCAATGACACGCCCTGTGGCAGGGATCATCAGTGTAGGCAGGAATCGGTACGGTCATCCTGCGCCCGAGACACTCGCGCGCCTGGCCGATGCCGGAACCCGGGTGTGGCGGACTGATCTGGAAGGAACCACCACGGTGCTCACCGATGGTGTCACGTTCACTGTTCACGGGGGCCGGACCTCGGCCACCTATGCTGCGAGGGCCCGTCGTGGGCCAAGGAGACGCCGTGCTGGAACGCCGCCTCGGACGGACCAAGGTGACTACGCTGGAGCGCTTCATCCTGGGTCAGGAGCGCGACCATCCCGGTGCCACGGGGGAGCTCACCAACCTCCTCTATGACGTGGCACTCGCGGCCAAGGTGATCGCCTCCCAGATCCGCCGTGCCGGCCTCGTGAACATCCTCGGCAGCGCCGGCACCAGCAACGTGCAGGATGAGGAGCAGCAGAAGCTCGATATCTTCGCCAACGAAACGATGAAGAACGCGCTCAACCACACCGGGCGCGTGTGCGCCATGGCGTCTGAGGAAGATGAGGAGCTGATCCCGATTCCCGACGGAGTGCCGGCCGGCAAGTACGCGGTGCTCTTCGATCCGCTCGATGGCTCCGCCAACATCGACGTCAATGCCGCGGTGGGCACCATCTTCTCGATCTATCATCGGGTCACCACCGAGGGCCCGGGGCAGCTCGCCGACGTGCTGCAGCCGGGCTCAGAGATCGTGGCGGCCGGCTATGTGATGTACGGCTCCAGCGTGATGATGGTCTATTCGGCGGGTCATGGGGTCCACGGCTTCACACTCGATCCGACCATCGGCGAGTTTCTCCTCTCGCACGAGGACATCACCACGCCGGGTACCGGCAAGTACTACAGCGTGAACGAATCGAACTTCGGGCGATGGTCTCGCGCGATGCAGCGTGCCGTGCGAGGATTCCACGGCGACGACCCGGCGCGGCTCAAGGGAAAGAACTCCCGCTACATCGGCTCGCTGGTGGCCGACTTCCATCGCAACCTGATCGGCGGCGGGGTCTTCCTCTATCCGGGCGACACCAAGAACACCAACGGCAAGCTGCGCCTGCTCTATGAGTGCGCGCCAATGGCGTTCCTGGCGGAGATGGCCGGCGGCGCGGCGACGGATGGCACTACACGCATCCTCGACATCGTTCCGACGGCGCTGCACCAGCGCACCCCGCTCGTGATTGGCGGCAAGGATGACGTCGCATACGTCGCAAAGGTGATTCGCGAAGTCGAGGGTGGCGCGTGACCAAGCCGCTGCGAGTGGACGGGCCGCAGGTGCCGCGCCCAGCCGACTGGGACGGCGACCCGGCACGAGACCTTGGTGAACCGGGACAGTTCCCATTCACGCGTGGCCCCTATGCCGAGATGTACACCCGGCGGCCGTGGACGATGCGCCAGTACGCCGGATTCGGCACAGCGACCGCGACGAATCTCCGTTTCCGTGCACTGCTCGCGGCGGGGCAGACGGGGCTCTCGACGGCATTCGACCTCCCCACGCAGATGGGGTATGACTCCGACCACCCGATGGCGGCCGGCGAAGTTGGTCGCGTCGGAGTGGCCATCGATACGGTCGACGACCTGCGCCTGCTCTTCGCCGAGATCCCGCTCGATCGCGTCAGTACCTCCATGACCATCAACGCGACGGCCGCAATTCTCCTGGCGATGTACATCGTCGTCGGCGAGGAGCAGGGCGTGGCGGCGAAGGCGCTCAGCGGCACCATTCAGAATGACATCCTCAAGGAATACATCGCGCGCGGGACGTATGTCTTTCCCGCGGCTCCTTCGCTGCGCCTGATCACGGACATTTTCCGCTTCGTGTCGGATGAGGAGATGAACTTCAATCCGATCTCGATCTCGGGCTACCATATGCGCGAGGCCGGGGCGACGGCGGTACAGGAGGTGGCCTTCACCCTCGCCAACGCGCTCGAATACGTCCGGCGCGGAATCGACGCCGGCGTGCCGCTCGCTTCCTTCGGCCCGCGACTTTCATTCTTCTTCGCGGCGCACAACGATCTCTTCGAGGAAGTCGCCAAGTTCCGGGCGGCCCGTCGGCTCTATGCCCGCCTGATGCGCGAGCGATTCGGGGCCGACGATTCTTCGGCGCGCCTGCGCTTCCACACGCAGACCGGCGGCGTGACCCTGCAGGCCCAGCAGCCGCTCAATAATGTGGTGCGGGTCACCGTGCAGGGTCTCGCGGCCGTGCTTGGTGGCACGCAGTCGTTGCATACCAACGGCTATGACGAGGCACTCGCGCTTCCGACCGAAGCGTCGGCGACGCTCGCGCTCCGCACCCAGCAGCTACTCGCTTTCGAGAGTGGCATGACGCGCGCCGTCGACCCGCTCGCCGGCAGCTGGTATGTCGAGGCACTCACCGATCGGATCGAGGCCGAGGCACGCGCCCTCATCGAAGAGGTCGACGCGCTCGGTGGCGCGGCCGCCGCGGTCGAACAGGAATTCTTCCAGCGGGCCATTGCCGAAAGCGCGTGGGCGATGCAGCAGGCGCAGGAGTCGGGCGAACTCACGGTGGTCGGTGTCAATCGCTTTACCGATGGCAGCACATCGCCGGTGATCCCGGCGCCTGACTTCAAGGAGCTCGAGCGCGAACAGCGGAGCCGGCTGGCCGCGACCCGGGCATCGCGAGATGCGAATGCGGTATCGGCCTCCCTCGCCGAAGTGCGTCGGGCGGCGGGAACCACCGATTCGATGATGCCGCCGATTATCGCGGCGGTACGAGTCCGGGCCTCACTCGGCGAAATCAGTGACGCGTTGCGCGGGGTCTGGGGTGTCTATCGCGGTGGGCACGCCGGGTGAACGCCTCGACCGAAGAGCTGCAGGCCGCGCTCGGCGAGGCGTACACGCTCGAGCGCGAGCTCGGTCGCGGTGGGATGGGAGCGGTCTTCCTCGCCCGCGACAATCGGCTACATCGGCCGGTGGCCATCAAACTGCTGCCGCCTGATCTCGCCACGAATGCCGATTTGCGGGAGCGCTTCCTTCGGGAAACCCGACTCGCGGCGTCGTTCTCGCACCCGAACATCGTGCCGGTTCATGACGTGATTGAGCGCGGCAACCTGCTCGCCTTCGTGATGGGGTACGTCGACGGCGAGACGCTGGGCGCCCGAGTGCGTCGCGGCGGGCCTCTGCCATTGCCCGACGCGGTGCGGGTGCTCCAGGAGGTTGCCTGGGCACTCTCGTACGCCCACGGACGCGGCATCGTGCACCGCGACATCAAGCCCGACAACATCCTGATCGAGCGCGCCACAGGTCGTGGCCTCGTCACCGATTTCGGCATCGCGCGAAGTGGTGTCGCGACGCCGGGGCAGGGACTGACACGCGTGGGTGAAGTTGTCGGAACGCCTGAGTTCATCAGCCCGGAACAGGCGTCGGGCGATGTGGTCGATGGGCGGAGTGATCTCTACTCGCTCGGCGTGGTGGCGTTCTACATTCTCGCTGGACAACTCCCGTTCGATGCACCGACACCGACCGGTTTGCTGGCGATGCATCTCACGCAGCCGCCGCCGTCACTCGCAGCGTTGCGCCCCGACCTGCCGCCCGAGATGGTGGCGGCGGTCGAGCGCTGCCTCGCGAAGAATCCGTCGGATCGATTCGCGACCGGTGAAGAACTGGCGAATGCGCTCGATGGACTTCGGCGCAGTGCGCCGGAAGTGGCGCCTGCCGTGCGCGTCTTTCTGCAGCGGATCGGGACATCGTTCTTTGCGTTGCTCTTTCTCGGTGGCTGTGCGTCGTATCTCGTGCGACGTGGCGCCAAGGCCGGCAGTGATGACTGGGTGATCGCGTTCCTGATGATCATTGCCGCGATCTGGGGGCTGATCGCGCAACTGTTCGGCCGTGTGCGACTGCTGCTGCGGCAGGGGTTCCGATATCGCGATGTTCATGCGGGCGCCGGCGCCATCCTGGCCGACGACGTCGCAGCACGTGATGCCATTCGTGCCTCGAGCGACGAGATGCGTCGTCGGCGTAAGCGGATTCGCATCGGGCTGCTCTCGTGCGTCTGGCCTTTTGGCGCATTCTGGTTCGTCAAGCACTACCTCCGCACCCCCATCCCCGGAGGAGAGCCAGGACAGTTCCACGTCGGCGCGGCGGGCGCCTTGATCGTGATCTCGGCCGCGATCTCGCTCGGCCTCGGTGTCACGCTCCTCGGATCGGATCCGCTCAAGGGGAATCCCTTTGCGTTCCTGCAGGCGAAGTTCTGGCAGGGGCCGTTCGGTCGACTGATCTTCCGGATTGGGGGCTGGCGGCTTCCCAACGTTTCCGATTCGGGGACCACGGTCACCCGTGCGATGCCGACCGCGCCGGGCGGCCCGCTCACCGTCCTGCTTGCGTTGCCGAACGAGCTCAGGCGTGATCTGCGAGGCGTCGACGTGCGGCTCACGGCGCTCGAACGCGAGATCGTGGCAGGTCGTGGTCGCGAGGCTCAGATCGCCGCGGCAATCGCAGACGCCGGACCGCCTCAGGCGGCCGCCTCGGAGCGCGCGACGGCGCTGGTGCAGGAACTCGGCGAAGCCGCGTCAGTCGCGCGCCGGGAGCGGGAAGCGAAGGAACTGCAGCTGGAGAACGTCCGACTCGAACTGATCCGGCTTCGTGCCGGCCTCGGCACGGCGGTAGCGGTTCGCCAGGCGCTCGAGGGCTAGGTGCCGCCACAGTACCGTTCCCTCGTGGTCGATCGCCACGCCCGCATCGGCATTGCCGGTGAACTCGAGACGGCCACCGAGGCGTGGCTGATTCTCCACGGCTACGGCATGCTCGCTCAGGGGATACTCCACTGGTTTCGCGCGGCCGAACGTCCCGGGCGTGTGCTCGTCGCGCCCGAGGGGCTCTCCCGGTTCTACGTCGAGGAGAAGGGCCACCGCCGCGTGGGCGCGTCCTGGCTCACCCGGGAAGACCGCGAACACGACCTCACCGACCAGCAAGCCTATCTCGACCGCGTGGTTGCCGACCTGGTCGGCGCCATCCCGCGGCTGGAAGTGCACGGCTTCTCCCAGGGAGTCGCGGCGGGGTCGCGCTGGGTGGTTCGTGGCGTTCGGCCTGTGGCCAGGCTGGTCTGTTGGGGTGGTACCATCCCGCCCGATGTGGAGCCTATGGCACTGCACCGGGCCGTGAACGCGACCCCGATCCATTTCACCGTGGGTGACCGGGACGTCTGGGTGGCTCCAGCCACCGTCGACGCTGACGCCGCCAGACTGGTCGAGGCCGGTTGCCCGGCAGTGGTCCACCACTTCGATGGCGGGCACCGTGTGGATAACGGCGTACTGGCCGAATTGGAGGCAGTGCCACGCTGAAGACCGCTTTTCTTGCTGGGTGAGGCGAGCGGTCTTAAACTTCGGCGCAGCTTTCAGTTAGCCAAGGTGGGGTATGCCGACGTACGAGTACGAATGCAGCAACGGACACCGGTTCGATCGGGTCCAGAAGATGTCTGACAAGCCGGTCGCCAAGTGTCCCGAATGCGGGGCGAGGGCGTCGCGGCGAATTTCTGGTGGCCAGGGCCTCATCTTCAAGGGATCGGGTTTCTACATCACCGACTATGGCAAGGATGGCAAGGGCGCGCGGAAGGACACCGATGCCGCTCCCAAGTCAGACCCCGCACCCACAGCTCCGGTCACACCGGCGGCTTCGACCACACCAGCGGCCACTCCGAAGTCCTCCGGCACGAAGGACCCTTCGTGAGCGAGGCGCTGCGGGCTGAACTGTCGCGCATCGCGATCCTACTTGGTGGCAGCGATATCGAGTTCACGCTCGAACGCCCTCGTGACCCAAGCCATGGCGATCTTTCAACCAACCTCGCGATGCAACTGGCCAAGCGTGAACGGAGCAATCCCCGCGCGATGGCTGAACGCGTGCTGGCGGAGCTGAACGCTCCTGCCACCACGGTACAGGAGAGTTCGATCGCCGGTCCGGGCTTCATCAATTTCCGCCTCACCGCCGACACCCTGACTGCCGATCACGCGCGCATCCTCGCGGAGGGCGCCAGCTATGGTCGCTCGACGACCGGCGCGGGGCAGCGGGTGAACGTGGAGTTCGTATCGGCGAATCCCACCGGCCCGCTCCACGTCGGTCACGGACGAGGCGCGGCCCAGGGCGATGGCATCGCCGCGCTGCTGGAGTGGACCGGCCATCAGGTGACCCGCGAGTTCTACATCAACGACGCCGGGGTGCAGATCACCCGGCTCGCCGAATCGCTCTGGGCCCGGGTACAGCAGGCAGTGGGGCGCGAGGCGAGTGTGCCGGAGGGTGGCTACCACGGTGAGTATCTCGTCGAGGCCGCAGCGACCCTGCTCGCCTCGGAAGGGAAGGCCTTTGCCGACCTGCCGGCGTCGAAAGGCGTCGCCCGCTGCCGTGCCGCCGCACTCGTGATGCAGCGTGCCGAGCAGGATGACACGCTTGCCACCTTCGGCGTGCGCTTCGATGTGATGTCGTCGGAAGAGGACATCTACGCCAGTGGCAAGATCGACGCGTTGCTGGTACGCCTTGCCGAGGCCGATCTTTCGTACGAGCAGGACGGCGCGCTCTGGTTACGCACCTCCTCGTACGGCGACGAGAAGGATCGCGTGCTCCGCAAGCAGGATGGCAGCTACACCTACTTCGTCCCCGACATCGCGTATCATCTCGACAAGGTGAAACGTGGCTTTACACACGCCATCGATGTCTGGGGCGCCGACCACCACGGCTACATCCCGCGCGTGCAGGGAGCGTTGACGGCGCTGGGCGTACCGGCCGACTGGCTCGAAGTGTCGCTGGTGCAGCTGGTGAAAGTCGTGCGAGGTGGCGAAGAGGTGAAGATGTCGAAGCGCTCGGGCGACTTCGTCACCTTGCGAGATCTGTACGAGGAAACTGGCGTCGATGCCGCGCGCTACTGGTTCCTGATGCGCCGGGGCGATACCCACCTCACCTTCGACATCGAGCTGGCCAAGTCGCGGACCGATGAGAACCCGGTGTTCTATGTCCAGATGGCGCATGCCAGGATGTGCGGCATCTTCCGTAATGCCGGTATCGAGTTGGCGTCTGTCAGTGGCGCACTCGATCTCACCGTGCTCACGGCGAGCGATGCCGATCTGCTGCGCGCGCTCACCGAATTCCCCGACATCGTGCGGCGCGCCGCCCGCGATCACGAGCCCCATCGGGTGACGACGTATCTCGAAGCCCTCGCGCGCGAAGCGCACGGCTGGTATCACGGCTGTCGGGTGCTCGGCGAACCGGAACCTGTCCAGCATGCTCGTTTGCTTCTTGCCCGCGCGGCCATTCAGGTGCTCGCGAATGGCCTGACCCTTCTCGGCATCACTGCCCCGGACCGGATCTGAACGCATGACTCTTCTCGTCGTCGGCAGTGTCGCGCTGGATTCGGTCGCTACTCCCTTCGGGCAGACCGCCGATGCACTCGGTGGGTCGGCCGTGCACTTCGCTGTTGCGGCCTCGCTGCTGCATCCGGTCCGCGTCGTCGGCGTGATCGGCGACGATTACCCGGTCCACGAACTCGAGCGTCTCGGGACCCGTGGGATCGACTGGAGCGGTGTCGAGCACGCGACCGGTGAGTCGTTCCGCTGGAAGGGGAAGTACTCCTACGATCTCCAGAGTCGCGAAACGCTCGAAACGCGACTCGGCGTCTTCGCCGATTTCCACCCGAAGCTCCCGCCCGGTGCCGAAGCTGCGCGGTATCTATTCCTCGGAAACATCGATCCGGAATTGCAGCTCAATGTGCTCGACCAGGTGACCGCACCAGCGCTGGTCGTCTGCGACACGATGAACTACTGGATCCAGTCCAAGCGCGACACGCTGATGCAACTGCTCAAGCGGGTCGACATGCTGATGGTGAATGACAGTGAAGCGCGGGAACTCTCCGGTGACTGGAACGTGCACCGCGCGGGGCGATGGATCCTGGAGCGAGGTCCCAAGCGTGTCGTCATCAAGCAGGGCGAGTTCGGTGCTCTGCTGCTGGAGCCGGGCCGGACTTTCCATATTCCTGCGCTGCCGCTCGAGGAGGTCTTCGATCCGACCGGCGCGGGCGACGCCTTCGCCGGCGGCTTCATGGGATATCTCGCGCACACCAACAGCACCAGCACGGAGCAGATGCGCCGGGCAATGGTCTATGGCTCGGTGATGGGTTCCTACTCCGTCTCCGGCTTTGATATCAAGGGATTCGAGGGCGTGACTCCGAAGGACGTCGATGCGCGCGTCCAGCAGTTCGCCGATCTGGTGCACATTCCGTCCGCGGAGCAGCTGCCGTGACCGAGTCGCAGTATGCTGCCGCTGGCGTTGACCTGAGTCAGGCCGAGCTCGCCAAGCAGCAGATCGGCAAGCTGGTCGCAGGCACTCGCACGCCGCTGTCAGTGGGTCACATTGGTGCCTTTGGCGGAATGGTGCGCGTCCCCAGCGGAATGCGCTCGCCGGTGCTGGTGATGAGCACCGATGGGGTTGGCACCAAGGTACTGGTGGCGCAACAGGCCGGTCGCTACGACACCGTGGGCGAAGACCTCGTGAATCATTCGGTCAATGACATCCTGGTGCACGGGGCGACGCCGATTGCTTTCATGGACTATGTGGCGGGGCATCGGCTGCCGGTCGAGATGATCGCCGGGGTTGTCGAAGGGATCGCGCGCGGCTGCCGGGCCCACAACATGGCGCTGGCTGGCGGCGAGACCGCCGCGATGCCGGGGCTCTATGCCGAGCGGACGTTCGACCTCGCGGGCACGATCATCGGCGTAGTGGAAGAGGACGAAGCGCTTCACGGCGACCGGATTGTTCCGGGCGATGTCGTGCTCGCGTACGCATCGACCGGACTCCACACCAACGGGTACACTCTCGCACGACGCGTGCTCCTCGAACGACTCGGTCTCGCGCTCACCAGCATGCTCCCCGGCACCAACACGTCAGTGGGCGATGCACTCCTCGCCGTTCACCAGAGCTATGTCGCCGCGATCCGGCCCGTGCTCGGCCAGCTCCACGGACTCGCGCACATCACGGGTGGCGGCATCGCCGGCAATCTCGTGCGGGTGATCCCCGAGCAGTGTGATGCGGTGCTCGACCCGCGATCGTGGCAGTGGCCCGCGCTCTTCACCGTCATCGCTGAGGGCGGGAATGTTTCCCTCGATGAAATGCGCGACGTATTCAATCTCGGGGTCGGGATGGTGGCCGTACTGCCGGCTGAGGCGGTCGCATCCGTTCGCGATGCGGCGACGCGTGCCGGCGTCAGCACCTGGGTGCTCGGCGGTGTCACACCGGGACGACAGCGCGTGAGCTTTGCCGACTGAACTGATCACCGATGCGGTCGCGATGTCGCGCGCCCTCACACTCGCCGAGCGGGGATGGGGGCGTGTGCATCCCAACCCATTGGTCGGAGCGGTCCTCGTGCGCGACGGGGTCGTTGTCGGCGAAGGATGGCACGCCGAATACGGCGATCGCCACGCCGAGACCATCGCGCTTGCTGCGGCGGGTGACTCGGCCCGCGGTGCGACACTTTATGTCACACTGGAGCCGTGCAATCACCACGGAAAGCAGCCACCGTGCGTCGATGCCATTCTCGCCGCCGGCGTGGCTCGTGTCGTGGTATCGCTGGCCGATCCGAATCCGGTGGCTCGCGGTGGGGTCGCGCGACTGCGCGCTGCGGGCGTCCCCGTCGAGGTCGGACTGCTCGGTGACCTCGCCCGCCGGCTCAATGCGCGCTTCCTCCATCGTTTCGCTGGTCGGGCGCGGCCATTCATCGCGGTCAAGCTGGCCGTTACCCTCGACGGCAAGATTGCCGACGCGGCGGGGCGCTCGCAGTGGATTTCGGGGCCTGAAGCGCGAGACTTTGTGCATCACCTGCGGGCCGGATTTGCCGGGATCGGCATCGGCGGTCGGACGCTGGTCGCAGACGATGCCCGCCTGACCGTTCGCGGTCGGCTGACGCCCCGCGAGGCGCCGATTCGTATCGTATTCGATCGCTCCGGCATGGTCCCGGCGACTCAGGGGATCTTCGATGGCGCGCCGGATGTTCCTGTGTGGCTGGTGACGGGCACCGCTACCCCCGCGACTCATACCGCCGGAATCTCGGCTCGGGGTGCTCAAGTGCTGGTGGAAGACTCGCTGCCGGTCGCGCTCGACCTGCTGGGCGCCCGCGATCTGGATTCGCTGCTCATTGAAGGGGGCGGCCGACTCGCTGGCGCTCTGCTCGCCGAGGGGCTGGTCGACCGGGTCTACCAGATCCAGAGTCCGGTATGGCTTGGAGCCGGGCGTGACGCCTGGAGCGGCCTGGGTGTGCATGACATTCGCGATGCAATTCGCTGGCATACGGTCGAGCGCCGTGCGCTGGGCGACGACACGTTGCTGGTGCTGGAGCGATAACGATGTTTACCGGGTTGGTGACGGCCGTCGGTCGAATCGAGAGTGCGGTGGCGGCTGATAGTGGCCTCGACCTCACGATCGCAGTGGCGTGGAGCGACCTCCAGCTGGGCGAGAGTGTCGCGGTCGATGGCGCGTGCCTCACGGTGAAGGGGCTGGGCGATGGCTGGTTTGCGGTCCACGTGATCACGACCTCGCTGGCACGCACCTCTTTCGCGAACTACACCGCTGGGCGTCGGGTCAATCTCGAGCGGGCGCTCGCCGTGGGTGACCGGCTCGGCGGCCATCTGGTGCAGGGCCACGTGGACGGGATCGGGACCATCGTGGCCACCCGTCATGAGGGGGACGCCTGGCTGGTCGATGTGGCGGTTCCGCCGCAGGTCGCCGAAGTCTCGATTCCGCTCGGTTCGATCACGGTCGATGGGGTCTCGCTCACGGTCAATGCCATCCCCGGTCCGGGCCTGATCCAGCTCTCGGTGATCCCGTTTACTTTGGGGCACACCACCCTTGGGGAACGCCGTGCCGGCGATGCCGTGCACGTGGAAGGAGATACAGTGGGGAAGTATGTTCGGCAGTTCACCGCGGCGCACCGCGCCGCGCCGGAGGCATGATGGGATTCGGCACGATTGAAACCGCGATCGCCGAACTCAAGGCCGGCCGGATGATTGTGGTCACGGACGACGAAGACCGCGAAAACGAGGGTGACCTCGTTTGCGCCGCTGCTGCTGTTACGCCGGAAATGATCAATTTCATGGCGCAGTATGGTCGTGGCTGGATCTGTCTCACCCTGACGCCCGAAGATTGCGATCGACTCGAGTTGAAGCAGATGGTCGAGCGCAATACTGAATCAATGCAGACGGCGTTCACGGTGACCATTGACGCCGAGCGTCGCTTCGGCGTGACCACCGGGATCTCTGCTTCCGACCGCGCCACGACAATTCGGGTTGCTCTCGACCCCGCCACACAGCCGGGCGATCTCCGGCGGCCGGGCCACATCAATCCGCTCCGCGCCAAGCCGGGCGGCGTGCTCCAGCGCGTTGGCCACACCGAAGCGAGTGTCGACCTCGCGCGGCTCGCCGGCTTCCAGCCCGCCGGCGTGATCTGCGAAATCATGAATCCCGACGGCACCATGGCGCGGCTGCCGCAGCTCGAGCAGTTTGCCTCGCTGCACGGACTGACGATGGTCAGCGTCGCCGATCTGGTTGCGTATCGACTGACCAAGGAACAACTCGTTCACCGCGTGGCCGATGCGCGCCTTCCGACTGATGCCGGCGAATTCCGCGTGATCGGCTATCGCAACGATGTCGATGGCGCCGAACACGTCGCGCTGGTCCACGGGAATGTCGAAGGGCAAGCGGGTGTGCTGGTGCGGATGCACTCGAAGTGCCTCACCGGCGACGTATTCCATTCGCTCCGGTGCGATTGCGGTGTGCAGCTGCACCGCGCGATGGATCGGATTGTCGCGGAGGGTCAGGGCGTCATCGTCTACCTCGATCAGGAAGGGCGCGGGATCGGGCTGCTCAACAAGTTGCGGGCGTATGCCCTTCAGGACTCCGGCGACGACACCGTCGAGGCCAACGAGCGGCTCGGGTTCAAGGCGGATCTGCGCGACTTCGGCATCGGGGCGCAGATTCTTCGCGACCTAGGGTTGTCCACCTTGCGCGTGATGACCAACAATCCGCGCAAGCTGGTGGGACTCGAAGGCTATGGCCTCGAGATTGTCGAGCGCGTCCCGCTCGTGGCCGATACCACCGAAGAGAATCGCAGCTACCTCGCAACCAAGCGTGACAAGCTTGGTCACCTGCTGGCGCACTGATGACCGCCGAGCGCGAAGGAAGACTCGCCGATGTCGGGCGCGTGGCCGTCATTGTTTCCCGCTACCACGAGCGGATCACGGGCCGGCTGCTCGACGGCGCCCGTGAAGCGTGTGCCGAGGCCGGCATTGCCGCAGATGCCGTGGATGTGCTCTGGGTCAGTGGGGCGTTCGAGCTGGGCGTCGTGACTACCGCTGCTGCTCGAAGCGGCCGCTACGCGGCGCTCGTGGCACTCGGCGTCGTGGTGCGTGGCGACACGCCGCACTTCGATTTCGTCGCCGGCGAGACATCGGCCGCGCTGCGGCGGGCCACCACCGAGACGCTGGTGCCGGTCGGCTTCGGCTTGCTGACCTGCGACACCATGGAGCAGGCAGTGGCCCGCGCAGGCGGCGAGGCCGGCAACAAGGGGCGGGAAGCAGCGGAGGCAGCGATCCGCACTGCCGACCTGCTGCGCCAGATGCGGGGAGCATAGATGCTGCGGATCGAATCGAAGCGACGGGCCCGGGCCCTTCAGGTCCTCTACGCGCTCGATACCACGGGCGACAGCGATGTGGATCTTGCCGCCACCGGCCTCGCACGGCTGACCGGGCCCGAGCCCGGCATCTTCGAGGAAGCGCAGGCGATTGTCGACGGCGTCCTGGCGCAGCGTGACACCCTCGACCGTTACGCGCAGGATGCCGCTGAGAACTGGCGCCTCGATCGCGTGGCGACGATCGAGCGCAATATCCTGCGCATCGGGATCCACGAACTGTTGCTGGGCGTCCTGCCGCCGCGCATCGTCATCGACGAGGCGATCTGGCTGGCACACCGCTTCGCCGGGCCCCGCGCGCCCGCGTTCATCAACGGCGTCCTCGACCGCGTCGCACGCGACCTCGGCCGTCTCTGAGCCAGCTCGCGTGAATATCCTCCTGGTCAACTGGCAGGATCTCCGCAATCCACAGGCTGGTGGGGCGGAGATTCATCTCTTTGAGCTCTTTTCGCGGCTGGCAGCGCGGGGACATCGCGTCCGGCTGGTCTGCTCAGGTTTTGCTGGCGCCCCCGCCGTCGAAGTTGTGGATGGAATCGAAGTGCACCGCGTGGGAGATCGCCACACCTTTGCGCTGCGTGGTCGGAATGCCGTGCGAGCGGCGCTCCAGGGCGAGCCGGCCGACGTGCTCGTCGACGATGTCAACAAGCTGCCGCTCTACACCGCATCGCTCACGAAGTTGCCCGTCTATGCCGTGATTCCGCACCTCTTCGGCACCACCGCGTTCCAGGAAGTGAGCTGGCCGATGGCCGCGACGGTCTGGCTGGCGGAGCGCGCGATTCCGAATGCCTATCGTCGGGCCTGGTTCCACGCCATCAGCGATTCGACGCGCGACGATCTCGTGCAGCGCGGCATTGCCCGTGAGCGGATCGCAGTGGTCTATCCGGGTGTCGATGGCGAGAAATACACTCCTGATCCGACCCTCGGTCGCTTCGCTCCGCCACGCTTCGTCTACCTCGGCCGCCTCAAGCGGTACAAAGGGGTGGAGGTGCTCATCGAAGCGCTGGCCATCGCGCGTCGGGAGCGGCCGGACCTCACGGTCGACATCGCCGGGAATGGCGATGACCGGCCTCGGCTCGAAGCCCTGGCTCGGGCAAGGGGGGTTGCGGAGAGTGTGCGCTTCCGCGGCTTTGTGGATGAGGCGACCAAACTCGAGTTGCTGCGGCGATCGGTGGCGAATGTCTTTCCCTCCCCGAAGGAGGGGTGGGGGATCACCGTGATGGAGGCCGCGGCTTGCGGGACGCCCTCCCTGGCCTCCGATTCACCCGGACTCCGCGATTCGGTCCGGGACGGTATCACCGGGGTGCTGGTGCCCCACGGTAACGCGGCGGCGCTGGCTCAGGGTATGCTTCGTCTGGCAGGAGATCCGGTGCTGGTCGAGCGGCTGGGGCAGGCGGCCCGCGCGCACGCGCTCACGCTGAGCTGGGCTGCCGCTGCCGACCAGGTCGAGGCCCATCTGCAGGATCTCGTGGCGGGGCGCATTCCTCCGCCGTCCTTTCAGGTCTGAGGGGGAGCAGTGCGCTTCCGTGATTTTCTTGGCTCAGCCGATCAGCTCCAGCTCGAGGCCCTCACCGGCGAACTCGGCCTCGACGGGCTCGTGCCGGATGCCGACATCGCCTCGCCGGGCCTGGCACTCGCCGGGTATCTCGGGCGCTTCATCCCTAATCGGTTGCACGTCCTCGGCGAGACCGAAATCACCTATCTCGCGTCACTCGATGCCGAGACGCGTCGGTCGACGCTCGAGGCGTTCTTCCATTACAACCTGCCGGCCGTCTTCATCACCAAGGGACTCGAGCCGCCGGAACCGCTCCTGACACTCGCCATCTCGCGGCAGATCCCGGTGCTGCGGAGCGCCCTCAAGACGGCAGAGTTCTACAAGCGGATCAAGCCGATCATCGAGGATGCGTTCGCCCCGCGCACCACACTGCACGGTTCGCTCGCCGATGTCTACGGTGTCGGCCTCCTCTTCATCGGCCGGTCGGGGATCGGCAAGAGCGAATGCGTGCTCGATCTCGTCGAGCGAGGTCACCGACTGGTTGCCGATGACGTCGTGAAGGTGACGCGCCGCGCCGGCGATGTCCTGATCGGACAGGGGCACGAGCTTGCTGGCCATCATATGGAAATCCGCGGGATCGGTCTGGTCGACATTCCAGTGCTCTTCGGCGTGCGCGCGGTGCGGCAGCAGAAGCGCATCGAGGTGGTGGTGCAGCTGGAAGACTGGGAGACGGCGCAGGATGCCGATCGCACCGGCCTGCAGCGCGACACGATGCCGATCCTCGATGTGCCGATTCCAAAGGTGATGGTCCCGCTGAATCCCGGGAAGAACATCACGGTGGTCGCGGAAGTGGTGGCGATGATGCACCTGCTGCGCTACACCGGCGTCGATACCGCCGGTGCCTTCAATGAACGACTGATCCGCAAGATGCGCGAGAAGCGCGGGGTGCGGGAATACCTGCGGGACGATATCGAATGAGTGCGATCAAGGGAGTAGTCGTCGGGCACGGCTCGCTGGCAGCGGCACTGATCGACGCGGTGCAGCGGATTGCCGGCGCCGATACGGGGCTGGTGGCGGTCTCCAACACCGACTGTGACCGCGGTTCGCTCGAGGAAAAGATCCTCGCGGCCGTCGGCGACGGGCCCGCCGTTGTCTTCATCGATATGCCGAGCGGCTCCTGCCTCTTTGCCGCGATGCGCCGGCTCGAAGGCAAGAGCGGAACCCGGGTGGTCACGGGCGTGAATCTCGCGATGCTGCTGGAGTTCGTGTTCAACCGTGACGGCGACGTCAACGAAGTCGCTGAGCACATGGTGCAGGTCGGGATTCGCGCGGTGGCCGCGCGCTGATGGGTCTCGTCCTCTGCCGGGTTGACGATCGATTGGTTCACGGACAGGTCGTGATCGGCTGGGGACGCCCGCTCGCCGTCAAGTTCATCGTGCTTGTTGATGATGGTGTGCGCGCGAGCAGCTGGGAGCAGGACCTCTACCGGATGGCCGTCCCCGAAGGGGTGGACGTGATCTTCGCCCGGACCGACGAGGCAATCAGCGCGCTTGAAGCGTGGGCTGCGGATTCCCGACCGGGGATTCTCCTCACCGGAGATCTGGCGACGATGGCCGCACTGCACCATGCGTCGCCGACAATTGTGCATCGCATCAATCTCGGCGGGATTCACCATCGGCCTGATCGTCACGAACGCCTCCGCTATCTCTACCTCTCGGGCGAGGAAGAAGTGTTGCTGGCCTCGATGCGCGGCAGCGGCGCCGACATCACGGCGCAGGATCTTCCCACCACGCCACCCATCGGCATCGAGGCGTTGCCGTGACCGCGCTTGTCGTCGTCGGCCTCGTTACCTGGGGCATCTTCGTCGCCGTGGACCTGGTCACCATGCCGCAAGGGCTCTTCTCGCGGCCGCTGGTGGCGGCGACGGTGGCCGGCGCCATCACCGGCAATCTCACCTCCGGGCTGGTGGCGGGGATGGTCCTCGAACTGTACGCCCTCGACGTGCTGCCGATCGGTGCATCGCGCTACCCCGACTACGGCCCGGCGGCCGTTGCGGCGGGTGCGGCCTCGGCGCTGGTGCCGCAGGAACTCGTGATCGGTGTCGCGGGTCTGGTCGGTCTCCCGCTCGCCGTCATCGGGGGATACACGCTCCACGTACATCGGCGCCGCAATGCGATCTCGGTGCAGCGACGGCTTGCTCGCGTCTCGGCGGGCGATGCCCGGGCGATCTGGGAGTTGCAGCGGAACGGCCTGGTGCGCGACGCCGGTCGCGGTCTGGTGCTGAGTGTGGCCGGCGTGTGCGTGGCACTGGTAATGGCACGAATGCCGTGGTCAGAATTCCCGCGCGCCTCACTGCTCAACTGGGCCGCCGCAGCGGGCGGGCTCTCGGCGGTGCTCGGTGGAGCGCTGCGCAGCGGCGGTCACGGAGCGCGTCGTCGCTGGCTCGGCGTGGGATTGGCCGCAGGCGTGCTCGTGGTGCTGCTGCAATGAAGCCGCGCGCAGAGGCGCTGGTCCGATTGCTCGCCGTCCAAGCCGCGTGGACCTATGAGCGGATGTCGGGAATCGGGGTCGGGCACGCCTCGGCCCCGCTGCTGCGGGATCTGTATGCCACGAGTTCGCCGGAAGAGCGCCGGGCAGCGGTGGCACGGTCGGCAGAGTTCTTCAACTCGCACCCATACCTCGCCGGTGTCGCGGTGGGCGCCGTGGTTCACGCCGAGCGCGAACGTGTGCCAGGCGCGGCGATCGTGCGGCTGCGCACGGCGCTCTCCGGCCCACTCGGAGCGCTGGGCGACCAGCTGATCTGGGCAGGCGAAGTCCCGGTGCTGATCGGACTCGCCCTCGCGGCGACACCGTGGCTCGGGGCATGGACGGTGGTCCTCGTGGTCGTGATCCACAACGTGTTGCGACTCTGGCTCACGGCGTGGGGACTCGATATCGGACTGCGCGAAGGGCTGGGCGTCGGCGCGGCGCTGCAACGTTCCTGGTTGCCCCAGGCCGCAGCGCGTGCCCAGAGTGCCGCGGCGTTTGCCGTCGGGCTCGCGATTCCGATTGTTGCATGGCAATTGCTCGCGGGGGCGAGTCGACAGCTGGTCGCCGGCGTGATCGGCTGCACGCTGCTGGGAGTGGCCCTCGCGCTCGGGCAGATGACCCGGGAACGGGTCACCGGCTTACGATTCGGGCTGGGACTCGTCCTCGTTGCACTCATCATCGTTGGAGGGTTCCGGTGATCGAACGTGATGCGACCATCGTCAACTCCCTCGGGATGCACGCGCGCCCCGCGGCGCAGATCGTGCGGCTCGCGGCGACGTTCAATGCGACGCTCGAACTTGAGTGTGACGGGCAGTCGGTCAACGGCAAGAGCATCATGGGGGTGATGATGCTCGCCGCGGAGCAGGGTGCTCAATTGCGCTTGCGAGCCGAAGGGCCCGATGCCGAGGCTGCACTCGAAGCGCTCGCGTCGCTGATCGCCTCCGGGTTTGGCGAGCCGTGAGCAGTCGCGAACTTCGCGGGGTGGGAGTCTCTCCCGGGGTCGCCTTTGCGCGGGCGATCACCGTGCGCTGGTCGTTCCCGGATATCCCGAATCGTACGGTTCCCGCAGGCGAGCAGGACGCGGAGGTTGCCCGGCTGCACGCGGCCGTGGCGGCCACGGTCGCGCAGCTCGAGACGCTTCGCGAGCGGACGCGAGTGAGGGCGGGCCCCGAAGAGGCGGGCATCTTCGACGCGCAGATCTTCATGGTGCAGGACGGCGAATTCCTGGCTGGGGTCGAGGGGTTGATCCGTAAGGGAAATCTCGCGGCCGAAACCGCATACGAGTTCTGCGCGCTTGAACTTCGCAATCAGTGGCAAGGGTCACGCAAGAGTTTCCTGCGCGATCGGCTCGCCGATCTGAACGCCATCCAGCTGCGGACGCTCGCGCATCTGCTCGGACGCCCGACCGAGGAGGCGTGGCTCGGGGAGATCACCGAACAGGTGGTGCTCGTGGTGCGCGAGCTTTCGCCGGGCCTCACCGTGCAGCTCGACCGCGAACATGTGGTTGGCTTCGTCACCGAAGAGGGCACCCGAACCTCCCACGCGGCGATCCTCGCGCATTCACTCGGCATTCCGGCGGTGATGGGCGTTGCAGGGGCGCTCTCGGCCATCGATGACGGCACCATCGTATTGCTCGATGGCCACGCCGGGACGGTGATTCTCGATCCAACGCCGGATGAACTCGAGACCGCCCGGCTGCAGAACTCGCGGCGTCACAAGCTCGAGATGCAGCTGGAGGGAATTGCTGGAGAGCCAGCGATCACGCCCGATGGCACCAGCATCATGTTGCAGGGAAACGTCGACCTCCCCGAGGAGATCGAGCCGGCCTTGCGGCACGGCGCGCAGGGCGTCGGTCTGCTGCGCACCGAATTCCTTGTCACGGGTCGTGCCACGCTGCCGAACGAAGACGAGCAGATGGAGTATTACCGCCGGGTCGGCGCCGCCTTCGCGGGCGAACCGGTAGTCATCCGGACCTTCGATCTTGGCGGCGACAAGTTCCCGGCGGCGTTCGATGCACCGCACGAGGCCAATCCGATGCTCGGCTGGCGCTCGGTACGGGTCTGCCTCGACGAGCCGGGGATCTTCCGGCCCCAGTTGCGCGCGATCCTGCGGGCGGCCGCGGATCGGGAGATCTCGATCATGCTGCCGATGGTGATCTCGCTGGACGAGGTCAGCCAGGCCAGGGCCATGCTCGCCGAGGAAGCGGAATCGCTCCGGCAGGCAGGGATTCGCGCGGCGAGCGATGTGCCGATGGGCGTCATGATCGAGACCCCGGCCGCCGTCCTCCTCGCCGACGAGTTCGCCCGGGTTGCCGCGTTTCTCAGTGTGGGCAGCAATGACCTGACCCAGTACACGCTGGCCGTCGACCGGGGCAATGCCCGGCTGGCCACGCGGTTCGAGCCGCTCCATCCGGCCGTGGTGCGACAGTTGCGGGATGTCCGCGATGCCGCCGGGCGAGCCGGCATCCCGGCCTCAGTCTGTGGCGAAATGGCCTCCGACCCGTTCAGCGCCGTGCTCCTGCTGGGCCTGGGATACGACCGTCTCAGCATCGGGCCGCCAGCTATCCCGCTGGTGAAGTGGGTCGTCCGGCACGTCCCGGTGGCGGCCGCGCGGGAAGCGGCGTTGTCGGCGATCAAGGCCACGACCACGACGGCGGTGAAGGCGATCCTGCGCGACACGCTGGGGCAGTATCTCGACCTGCGGCTGGTCGACCCGACGAACGCGTTGCCGCGCTCCACTGTGGCCGCTAGCTTGCCCCGGTTCACCTGATGATGACCTTCCAGCGCGCGAGTGGCGATGTCACTGGCTAATCGACATGTCTTCACCTCCGAGTCCGTCACCGAGGGTCACCCCGACAAGGTGGCCGACCAGATTTCGGATGCCGTTCTTGATGCAATCCTCGCCCGCGATGCCGCGGCCCGTGTTGCCTGCGAAACGCTGGTGACTACCGGCATGGCCGTGATTGCCGGTGAAATCACCACCACGGCCTACGTCAACATTCCCGACATCGTGCGCTCGACGATCCAGCGGATCGGCTACACGCACGCGTCGTTCGGATTTGACTATCGCACCTGTGCGGTCCTCACCTCGATCGACCGGCAGTCGCCCGACATCGCCATGGGCGTCGATGGCAAGACCGATGACGAACAGGGTGCCGGCGACCAGGGGATGATGTTCGGCTATGCCACCGACGAGACTGACGAGCTGATGCCGCTGCCGATCGTGCTGTCGCACCGACTGGCGGAACGGCTCGCCGCTGTGCGTCGCGGCGGTGGCCGGATGCCGCATCACGAGTGGCTGCGCCCCGACGGCAAGACCCAGGTCTCGGTGGAGTACGAGGGCGACCGCCCGGTTGCGGTTCGCACGGTAGTGCTCTCGACGCAGCACGACGACAAGGTGGGGAACAAGACCCTCTTGCAGCGCACCATTGAAGGCGCGATGACCGAGGATGTCATCCTCCCAGTGCTGCAGGAGTTCGGCTTCGATGGTGTGAAGACCAAGATCCACGTCAACCCGACCGGCCGATTCGTCATCGGTGGTCCGCAGGGCGATGCCGGACTCACCGGCCGCAAGATCATCGTGGACACCTACGGCGGGATGGCTCGCCATGGCGGCGGCGCGTTCAGCGGCAAGGATCCGACAAAGGTCGATCGCTCGGCGGCGTATGCCGTGCGTCACGTGGCCAAGAACATCGTGGCGGCCAAGCTGGCACGCCGTTGCGAAGTCCAGGTGGCCTATGCCATCGGCGTCGCGCGGCCGGTGTCGATTTACGTCAACACGTTCGGAACGGGCGTCGGCCCGGACAGCACGCTCGAGCGCGCGGTCAAGGACGTCTTCGACCTCCGCCCCGCACGGCTGATTGCCGACCTCAAGCTGCGTCAGCCGATCTACTCGGCAACGGCCGCCTACGGTCATTTCGGGCGCAGTTTCGAGAAAGGCACCTATCAGGACCACGAACTCGGCCCGAAGAAGGTCGAGCGATTCACCTGGGAGCGTACCGACAAGGTGCGCGAGCTCAAGACTGCCGCGAAGGCATGAGGATTCGATGACCAGTATTTCGATCGACGCATCACACGACATCCGCGACATCGCCCTCGCCGACGAGGGGAAACGCCGCACCGAGTGGGCGGAACGCTCGATGCCGGTGCTGCGCCAGATCCGCGCCCGGTTCGCCAAGGAGAAGCCGCTCGCGGGCCGCAAGCTTTCCTGCTGCCTGCACGTCACCACCGAGACGGCCAACCTGATGATCACGCTGCGGGCGGCCGGGGCGGAGATCGCGCTCTGCGCCTCGAATCCGCTTTCTACGCAGGATGAGGTCGCCGCGCACCTGGTACGCGACCACGGCGTGCACGTCTACGCCATCAAGGGCGAAGATCACGAGACCTACTACACCCACCTGGCGCAGGCGCTCGCGTTTGGCCCCGATCTGACCCAGGACGACGGCGCCGACCTCGTCAGTGCGCTGCACATGACGGCGCTCGGTCGTCTTGATGACCTCGCCGGCCCGATTCGCAAGATGGTCGAAGGGCTTTCGGCCGCGGAGCGGAAGGAACTCGTGAGCCGGGTGAAGGGTTCGACCGAGGAGACCACTACCGGTGTCATCCGCCTCAAGGCGATGGCCAAGGAAGGAATTCTCCAGTTCCCGATTCTCGCGGTCAATGACTCGCGCACCAAGCACATGTTCGACAATCGCTACGGCACCGGCCAGTCGACCCTCGACGGCATCGTGCGGGCAACCAACATGCTGCTCGCTGGCAGCACTGTGGTCACGGCGGGTTACGGTTGGTGCGGTCGCGGCTTCGCGATGCGTGCGCGCGGCGCCGGTGCGACCGTGATCGTCACCGAAATCGATCCGGTGGCGGCGCTCGAGGCGAAGATGGACGGCTTCGAGGTGATGCCGATGGAGCAGGCCGCGCCGCTGGGCGATCTTTTCTGCACCCTCACCGGCAACATGCATGTGATTCGCGGCGAACATTTCGCGAAGATGAAGGACGGCGCCATCGTCTGCAATTCGGGGCACTTCAATGTCGAGCTCGACCTCGATGCGCTCGCGAAGATGGCGACGGTACGCCGCCACGTGCGTGATTTCGTCGAGGAGTTCGAGGTGGCCGGGAAGCGGATTCTCGTCCTCGGTGAAGGTCGGCTCATCAACCTCGCCGCGGCCGAAGGCCATCCGGCGTCGGTGATGGACATGTCTTTCGCGAACCAGGCGCTCGCGGCCGAGTACCTCGTGAAGCAGGAAGGAAAGCTTGGCAAGGAAGTGCACAAGCTCCCGGCCTTCGTCGATGGCGAGATCGCCACGCTCAAGATGGCGGCGATGGGTGCGAAGTTCGATGTGCTCACGCCGGAGCAGGTGACGTATCTCGCCAGCTGGGATGCCGGCACCTGAGTGATGTGGGGCGCCGTCGTCGCCGTCCTGGCGCTGGCGGCGCCTCCGCAGGCCGACATCACCCTCACCGGTCGTGTCGTCCGGATTGTCGGTCACGACACCGTCGGTGTCTTCGGTGCGCGCGTGGTGCTGCACCGGGTCATGCCCTCGCGACAGGGGCCGGTTGACTCGACCCTTTCGCGCCAGGACGGCGCGTTCTCCTTTCGCTTCCACCCCGACAGCGGCGCCATTTTCCTGACCTCGGCCCGCTGGGCCGGGATCGAATATTTCGCGCCACCCGCCGTACTCCCTGTCGCACCTGCCAGGCCCGAGTCGATGCTGCTCGTGGTGGCCGACACGTCGAGCCGCGCTCCGGTGCGTGTTGCCGCTCGGCACGTTGTCGTCAGCGCGCCCGCTGCCGATGGTACGCGCGCGGTCCTCGAACTCATCGTGCTCGAGAACCCCGGCCCGCTCACCCGGGTCGCGCCGGATTCGTCCTCACCGTCGTGGGTCATTCACCTGCCGCCGGACGGCATCGGCTTCCAGCTCGGCGACAATGACTTCGCTTCCGATGCGCTGCTGCTCGCCAACAGCGGGTTGCAAATTCGCGCACCGCTGCCACCCGGGCAGCGAGAGATCACCGTGCAGTACCAGCTTCGCGCCGGTGTGCGGCAATGGTCGATTCCGGTGGCCGATTCAGTCGCCGCGATGAACGTGATGGCCGAGGAGCCCACGGCCCGCCTGACCGGAGGACTGGCAGCGGTCGAAGCACAGAGCGTCGAAGGGAAGCGCTTCTCGCGCTGGAAGGGCGCAGTGGTCCCAGGTGCTGAGGTCACCCTGGCGTTCGATTTTGTCGGAACGCCGACGTGGCTGTTGCCGTCGCTGGTCGGTGGGCTCGGTGTCGCCTTGCTGGTTGCGTTCGTGCTGGCCTGGCGTGCGGGACGGCGCGTGCCGTTGCCAGTGACGGCATCGGCTGGGCGTCAGCTGACACCGGAGGCGGAGGCATTGCTCAGCCAGATCGCGACGCTCGATGCGAGCCATCGTGGTGGCCAAGGGGCGCACGCGCCGGTCGTGTGGCAGCAATACCTCGCCGAGCGTGCGCGCTTGAAGCAGGAACTCCAGGCGCACTTGCCGCACTGACGGCAGCGCGATAGCTTCGCGGTACAACTGATTTGCAGACCAGCGAACAGGGACGCTCGGAAGACCGGTGCAATGCCGGCGCGGCCCCGCCACTGTAACGGGCGATTCACTTCCGTCACTCACTTTGCCACTGGGTTCATTCCCGGGAAGGCGAGCGACGGGCCCGGAGCCAGGAGACCTCTCCGTTCGCGCCACCAAGCAACCCTCGGGGGAGGGTACGGTGGCGTGGTCGTGGGGTCTCCGGCCATTCTGGCCTCTCCTCGCTGCCGCGCACTCGCCCGTCTCCCACTGTCGTCGGAGACGGGCTTTTTTCGTGAACTCACCCAGCACCGCACGTCGTCGCATCGCGCTGCCACTCCTGCTGCTTGCCGGGGTGGTGTCGCTCGTGGCCGGTGTGCTGCTGGGTCCCGTGTCATTCACGCCGGCGGATGTCTTCGCGGCCCTCGCGCGCCACGATGCACCGGCCTCGGCGATTGTTCGCCAGCTGCGGTTGCCGCGGGTGCTGCTCGCGTTCGGTGTGGGCGGGTCGCTCGCCGTCGCGGGCGCGGCGCTGCAGGCACTGGTCCGCAATCCGCTCGCCGAACCGTGGCTGCTTGGGGTGAGCGGTGGGGCATCGCTGGGAGCGGTCCTCGCGGTGATCCTCGGCCTTCCCGCCGGGATCAGTGTCGCCGGTTGTGCCACCGTTGGGGCGCTCGCTGCCGTTGCGCTCGTGTATCGCATCGGCGCCGTTGCCGGGCGTCGCCTCGACACGCGTGTCCTCCTGCTCGCCGGCGTCGTGGTGTCGTTCTTCGCTGGTGCCGTCACCACGGCAATGCTGGTTGTGGTTGATCCCTTCACCTTTCGCACCGCGACCGTCTGGCTCTTCGGCGGCTTCGGCGGTGCGTCGTGGGCAGCGTTGCGTCAGTTCACCCTCGTGGCCGCTCTGCCGCTGCTGTTGCTCTGGTGGCTCGCGCGTGCGCTCGATCTGCTCGCCCTGGGGGAGGAGACCGCGTCGACGCTGGGGATCGACGTCGACCGGACTCGCCGACTCGTGATCGTCGCTACCGCGATCCTGACCGCCGCCACTGTCGCCGTCGCCGGCATGATCGGCTTCGTCGGTCTCGTGGTTCCGCATGCGCTGCGCTGGGTCGTGGGGCCGATGCATCGACGACTTCTTCCGGCGGTCTTTCTCGCCGGCGGGGCGTTCACCGTGCTTGCGGATGCCGTTGCGCGCACTGTCCTGCGCCCGGCAGAACTCCCGGTGGGTGTCGTGACCGCGCTCGTCGGCGTGCCGCTCTTCGCTCTGCTGTTGCGACGGAGCGTCAAGTGAGTCTCCGTGCTACCGGAGTCACTGTGCGCTACGACGGTGCCGCGGTACCGGCCCTCGATGCGGTCTCGTTCGCGCTCGGCCGCGGTGAGCTGGTGGCCATCGGTGGCCCCAACGGCAGCGGCAAGACATCGCTGCTGCGCGCGCTGCTCGGACTCGTGCCACTTCGCGCCGGGTCCGTGACCCTCGATGACACCCCGGTTGCCGCGTGGCCACGGCGTGCGCTCGCCGGAGCGATCGCGGCCTTGCCACAACGCGAGGAGCCGGCGTTCCCGCTCACCGTGTACGACGCCGTGCTGCTTGGTCGCTGGGCTCACCTCGGTCCGGTGGCTCCCGTGCGCCCGGCCGATGAGGCTGCGATTGCGGACGCGATGTCGCGGTGTGACGTCGCAGGCCTGGGCCACCGCGGCATCGAGACGCTTTCCGGCGGTGAATGGCAACGCGTTCGTGTTGCCCGTGCGCTCGCGGCGTCGCCCAGACTCCTCCTGCTCGATGAGCCGACCGCCGCCCTCGATGTCGGTCACGAAATGGCGCTATTCGAATTGCTTCGCTCACTGGTTGCCGACGGACTCGGCGTCCTGGTGATCACCCATCAACTGAACCTTGCGGCACGCTTCGCCGATCGTGTCCTGTTGCTTGATGGCGGACGCGCCGTTGCCGAGGGCACGCCTCGCGACGTATTGCGTGCCGACCGGCTCAGCATGCTGTTCGGCTGGCCTGTCGCCGTGGAGCATTGGCACGACGGCTCACCCCTGATGGTCCCACTCCGCTCGGGCGAGTCGCCGCGCGGTCCACTCGCCCATTTGCCCCCTTCCGATGAGTTCGTTCCGTGACGCAATCGATTCGACTTCTGACACTCCTGCTGGCCGCCGCTCCGTTGACCCTTCACGCGCAAGTGGCGCGTGATACCACGCGGTTGCGCGACCTCGTGGTCACGGCGACCAGGGCACCAACGACGGTACATGTCACCCCGGCCGCAACCACGGTGATTCGTGGCGAAGACTTGCGCGCCCGCGGCATCACCTTTGTCAGTGACGCACTGCGAGAAGTGCCCGGGATGATGCTGGTTCAGACCGGCTCGTATGGCGCGGTGTCGGCCCTCTTTCTCCGCGGCGGGGAAGGTGACTACGTCAAGTTTCTCCTCGACGGCGTCACCCTGAACCAGCCGGGCGGGGGATTCAACCTGGCCAATCTCACGACCGACGATCTCGACCGGATCGAGATCGTCCGGGGACCAGCGTCGGTACTCTATGGCGCGGATGCGATGAGCGGCGTCGTGCAACTCTTTACCCGGAGCGGGAGTGGCAAGCTCCACGGCGATGTCGCGGCGCGCGGCGGGACGTTTGGCAATCGTGATGTGCAGGGTCACCTCGCGACGGCGATGGGAAAGGCATCGCTCAGTGCGGGAGGTTCTTCCTTTCGCAGCGATGGCCTCTACGATTTCAACAGTGGCTATCGTAACAACGTCGGCTCACTTCGCCTCGGACTCGACGGTGGGCGACAGGGAAGCGGCGCCTTCACCGTCCGTTACGGCGACGCCGAGGGGCATTACCCGACCGATGGCAATGGCCTCGCAGTTGATCACAACCAGTACACCATCGATCGCAGTACGGCGCTCGGTCTGGAGCTGCATCGCGAACTTGGCTCACGGGTCACGGCGACCGTGCAGGGATTTGCCTCGCGCCTCAACAGCAACGCTGTCAACCGGCCAGATTCGCCCGCCGATACGATCGGTTTCGGCTACGATGCCGACCGGACCGGGGTGACGTGGCGCAAGGGCGTCGATGCGCGCGCGGACATACGGACGGTGGGGACGTCGCTGCTCTCGATCGGCGCCGGTGTGGAATACGAAACCGACAATCAGCGATCGCATACCGTCTCGAATTTCGGCACGGGTGGCTTCGCTACCGATGACGCGTTTGCGGCCGACCGGAACACCCGCAACATCTTCGCCCAATTGCTGGCGGAGCCGGTGCGGTCCGTCACGCTGCAACTCGGGACTCGTCTCGACGATAATTCCGCCTTCGGAACCTTCGGGACGTGGCGAGTCGGTGCCTCGTGGCAGGTTGCTCGCGCGACGCGGTTGTTCGGGTCGGCGGGAACTGCGTTCAAGGCACCGACCTTTTCGGAACTCTTTGCGGCGAGTGCATTCGAAGTCGGGAATCGCGCGCTGCGGCCTGAGCGCAGTACTTCGGTCGAGGCGGGCATCGAGCAGCGGCTCGCCGACGGGAGATTCACGCTGGGAGTGACTGCGTTCTCCCAGCTGTTCCGGGACCTGATTCAGTACGTGGGCGCCGCGCCGGGGGAGCCAACCTACGTCAATCTCGGTGGCGCCGGTGCCAAAGGAGTTGAAGCCGCCGCATCGCTGCGCGCGTCTGGCTCGGTCACGGTCCGTGCACACTGGACCTGGCTTCGCACGGAGGTTACGGACACCGGGGTCGCCTCCTCGGTGGTCTTCCAGCAGGGCGAGCGGCTTCTCCGCCGCCCCGCGTCGAGCGGCGGGATCAACGCCGCCTGGCGGGTGAGGGGCGCGACCCTGAGCGCCGGTGTCAGCTACGTCGGGGAACGGGACGACGCTGACTTCCGGGATTTCCCAGCGACCCGGACCACGTTACCCTCCTACGTACTGGTAGATGTTTCCGTCGATGCTCCGATTCGGCGGGCCAACGGAACCCTCCCAGGACTCGACCTGACCCTGCGCGCCGAGAACCTCTTCGACGCGGCATGGCAGCAGGTCGTGGGTTATCCCGGCCGTGGCCGCACCCTGTTCGGGGGGGCCCGACTGCACTTCTGATCCGCTTGGAGGCTTTGCGATGCGTCTCGGCCCTGCGTGCCTGCTGCTGCTCAGCGCGCTCGGCGCCTGCGCCCCCACCACGGGGCCCACGGCGCTCCCGGTCGAGGCGCTCGTCGTCCTCGATCGAGAGGAACGCTCCATCCGGCTGATTGCGGTCGACAGCACCAATGTGGTGCGCACGATCGACTTGTCGGGTACTGCGGCGAAGCCCACAGTGATGGCGGTGCGGGGCACCGTCGCCGTGGTTGGGTTTGGAGATCTGGGTCAGGTGGCGGTAGTCGATCTCGCCACCCGTCGGGTGCTTTCGCTCGAGCCGATCCAGGGCACTGGCCCGGTCGCCGCGCTGGCCATCTCGGAAGCCGGTGAAGTCTTTGCCGCCGTGCCGACCACCAACGATGCCAACGTCAGTTTCTTCAACCTTCAGACCCGCGAAGGCGGCGGCATTCGGGTTGAGGGCGGCCCGCAGGGATTCGGGGTAATCCGGGGCTCGGTGTTCGTCGTGCTCGGGAACCGGCAACTCTGCTATCCAGCGGTCCCTTCCTGTCTCGACCTGCCGAGCTGGCTGCGATCCGATCCGCGCTTCGCCACCGATTCGATCGCGCTGTTCGGCCCCGGCAACGCCTCCGCAACGGCCGCCGGCTCCGATGGCCTGCTCTACGTTCTTAACTCTGGCAATGGTGGCAGCGCCGAGGGTCGCCTCTCGGCGGTTGATCCGGTCACGCGCAAGGAGTCGGCGTCCTTCGCCGGTTTTGGCTTGTCGCCGCTCTACCTGGCGTCCGATGGGGCAGATCGCCTCCTGATCGCCAGCCCGCGCGAGCTGATGGTGTTCAATGTCCGCGAACATCGAGTGGAAAAGGGCGCCGGCGCCGGGATTCCGTTTGCGCAGGCGCCGCGGGCGCTGGTCACCGATGCCTTCGGCCGGGTCTACGTCCCGGTGGGCGGGAGTTGTGTGGCTGGAGGGGCGCCCGGCGCGGTGCGGGTGTTCGGGACCGACCTGGTCGAGCGGAGCACGATTCCCATCGGCGTCTGCCCAGTGTCGGCGGCAGTTACCGAGATCCCCGCCGAATACTTCCACGCCGATCTCTAGCCGGTGGCCGGCAGCGCGCTCCTCACGCCGGCGTTGGTGCTCGGCTCCCTGCGGTATGGGGAGACCTCGCGAATTGTTCGTCTCGCCACGCGGGACATCGGTGTCGTAAGCGCCATCGCCAAGGGGGCACTGCGGCCCCGTAGCCGATTCGGTGCCGCCCTCCAGCTACTGAGCGAAGGACAGGCTCACCTGCTGCCGTCACGCAGCAGCGAACTGCACACGCTCATCGCCTTCGACCTCACCGCGATCCACACCGGACTCGCCGCTTCGCTCGACCGGTTCGCCTCGGCCAACGCCTTGGCCGAGCTCGCCACCCGGTTTGTTCCCTCCGCCCCCAATCCGATGCTTTACGACTGGCTGCTGGGCGCCATCGGCTTGCTCGAACTGGCCCCCCCGGAGGCGGTCAGCGTGGTCGGACTGCGGGCGATGTGGGGCGTCATGGCTCAGCTGGGGCTCGGTCCCACTTTGGCTGAATGCTCGCGCGATGGACAGCCGCTCGAGGAGGGCGCGGTTGCCTTTTCGCTTCGCGACGGCGGGTTCCTCTGCCATCGTTGTGCGGTGAGCGGCGCCACCACGCGTCTAGCTGCGGAGGATCGGGAAGCGCTGGTGGCCCTGATCGAGCCTGGGAGGGAGCTGCCACTGCTCAGCCCGGCTCAGGCGACTGCGCACCGCCGCCTGCTGGTGCGGTGGGTCAGGGAGCATCTCGGGGGCGATGGGGCCTTTCCGGCGCTCGAAGCGTGGCAACGGGGAACCCCGAGCCCGCGATCCGCTTGACACACCGGTCCGGGGACCGGCAACTTGCCGCCAGCCCAATCGGGCTGACGCGCGTATCACCTGTCGGGGAGGTAACCAACCCGAACCACTGATTTGTCTGACAATCGAAGGAGTCTCCATGCGCCGGCTCGTCAGGCCGGTTCTGGGGTTGCTGTTCGTCGCGGGGCTGGCCAGTTCGGCCAACGCCCAGCAGCGGGCACCGGGGAGGGCTCCCGGGCCGCGCATCGAGGAGCTTCGCCCGAATCCGGTCCTCCCGGCCGCGCTGGTACCGTTCGTTATTCCTGAGGAGATGTGCCAGAACAACAACACTCCCCTGGTCGCGCTGAAGGTGTACGACGCACTTGCGGTACCGGTGGCCATCTTGCGGCTCCGGAGCCGGCGCGCCGAGCTGATTGATTCCATTCGGATGCGTTGCGGGAAGTATGTGGCGATCTGGGATGGCACGATCGCGGGGGGGACGAGGGTGCCGCCGTCCGGGGTGTACTATGTGAACCTGGCAGTCGATGACCGACTGTCGACCAGAAAAGTCGTTATCACCAACCCGTGAGGGACGCCAGCCGCGTCCCTCGCGGCGTTTCACCTCCCGGTCAGCCCTCCACTGCCGAAACGGCAGCGCCGATACGGTACACTCCGTGCCATATTCCATGGGTATCCCCGGAGGAATGAATGCTGCGACCCGATCGTCTGACCTTGAAGGCCCAGGAGGCCGTCCGCGCGGCTATCGAGCATGCGCGCGCCCGCGGCAATCCGGTCGTCAACGATGCCCACCTGTTGGCCACCCTGCTCGCGCAGGACGATGGCATCGTCGGCCCGTTGCTGCGGAAGGCCGGCGTCGTGATCGCCAAGCTCAGCAATGTCACCGAGGCAGAGATCGCCTCATTCCCTTCGCAGAAGGGGACCGAGGTCACTCCCACCCTCGACCGCACGCTGTCGAAGGTGTTCGAGCGCGCCGAGAAGATTTCCAAGGAACTCGACGACGCGTTCATCTCGACCGAGCATCTCCTGCTCGCGCTCGGGGAGGAGAAGGGCACCAGCGCGCGTCGACTGCTCGAGGCGCAGGGGCTCTCCGCCAAGGAATTGCGCGCGGCACTCGCGGACGTGCGCGGGTCGCATCGGGTGCAGGACCAGACGCCGGAAGAACAGTATCAGGCGCTCGAACGATTCACGCGCAACCTCACTGACCAGGCCCGTGAGGGAAAGCTCGACCCCGTCATCGGCCGCGATGAAGAAGTGCGCCGGGTAATGCAGGTGCTCTCGCGCCGGACCAAGAACAACCCCGTCCTCATTGGCGAACCTGGTGTCGGCAAGACCGCGATTGTCGAGGGTCTCGCGCAGCGGATCGTCAACGGCGACGTTCCGGATTCACTCAAGGGGAAGGAGATCATTGCCCTCGACATCGGACAGCTGCTCGCGGGCGCCAAGTATCGTGGCGAATTCGAGGAGCGGCTCAAGTCGGTGGTGAAGGAGCTCACCGACGCCGAGGGCCGCTTCATCGTCTTCATCGATGAATTGCACACGCTGGTCGGGGCGGGCAAGGCCGAAGGCGCCGTCGACGCCTCCAACCTGCTGAAGCCGGCGCTCGCGCGCGGCGAGTTGCATGTGGTCGGTGCGACCACGCTCGACGAGTACCGCAAGAATATCGAAAAGGATGCCGCGCTCGAGCGCCGGTTCCAGCCAGTAAATGTTGGCGAGCCGAGTGTCGAGGATACCATCGCGATCCTGCGCGGCCTCAAGGAGAAGTACGAGGTGCACCACGGCGTCAGGATTACCGACAACGCGCTGGTGTCGGCGGCGACGCTCTCGGATCGCTATATCGGCGACCGCTTCCTGCCGGACAAGGCCATCGACCTGATGGACGAGGCGGCCTCACGACTCCGCATGGAAATCGATTCGCTGCCACAGGAGATCGACGAGGTCGAACGCCGGATCCTTCAGCTCGAGATCGAGCGCCAGTCGCTTCTGCGCGAGAAGGACAAGGCATCGGTCGAGCGCCGCAACGCCCTCGAAGCCGAGCTCGCCGAGTTGCGCGAGAAGAGCGCCGGGATGAAGGCGCAGTGGCAGTCGGAGAAGGGGGCGATCGAGAAGATGCAGGGGAAGAAGGCCGAGGTCGAGCAGCTCCGCGCCGAAGTGGAGCAGGCGACGCGCAGTGGTGATCTCCAGAAGGCCGCGGAGCTGCGGTATGGCAGGATTCCGGAACTCGAACGCCAGCTCGCGGTCGAGGAGCAGAAACTTGGCGTCGCCCAGGGGACGACCCGCTACCTCCGCGAGGAAGTCGACTCGGAAGACATCGCGATGGTCGTGGCGAAATGGACCGGGATTCCTGTGTCCAAGATGATGGAGTCGGAGCGCGAACGACTCACCCGGCTCGAGGAAGAACTCAGCCGTCGTGTCGTGGGGCAGCCCGAGGCGATCGCGGCGGTGGCCAATGCGGTGAGGCGCTCGCGCGCCGGGCTGCAGGATCGCTCGCGGCCGACCGGCTCGTTCATCTTCCTGGGTCCCACCGGGGTGGGGAAGACCGAGACCGCGCGCGCACTGGCCGAGTTCCTCTTCGATGACGAACGGGCGCTGGTCCGGCTCGACATGTCGGAGTACATGGAGAAGCACGCAGTGTCACGGATGATCGGCGCGCCTCCCGGGTATGTCGGCTACGAGGAAGGTGGTCAGCTCACCGAGGCGGTGCGCCGACGGCCGTATAGCGTCATCCTCTTTGATGAAATCGAGAAGGCGCATCCCGATGTCTTCAACTTGCTGCTGCAGGTCCTTGATGACGGTCGGTTGACTGACTCACAGGGTCGCGTGGTCGACTTCCGCAACACCGTGATCATCATGACCAGCAACCTCGGATCGCTGCACATCGTGGCCGGCGGCGACTACGACCCGGTCGGCTGGCGGAGCACCGAAGCGAAGGTGCTCGACGAGCTGCGCAAGCACTTCCGCCCGGAGTTCCTCAACCGCGTCGATGACGTGGTGGTGTTCCGCCTGTTGAGTCGGGTCGACCTCGATCGCATCGTGACGCTGCAGCTCGATCGGATGCGTGAGTTGGTCGCGGCCAAGGGACTGACCCTCGACGTCACTCCGGAGGCGACGCAGTGGCTCGCAGAGGCAGGCTACGATCCGCTCTATGGCGCCCGCCCATTGAAGCGGGTCATCCAGCGCGAGTTGCAGAATCCGATCGCGATGGCATTGCTGCAGGGTGGCTACAACGAGGGCGATACCATTCGGGTGATCCGGAAGGGCGAAGCCCTGGCGTTCACCCGACTCACCGGCAAGGCGTGAGCGAGCTGGCGCACCCGCCGCTGAGCAGCACCGATCGCCTCGGCATGCAGCTCGCCCTGGCGGAAGCCGAACGGGCCCGTGCCATCGGCGAGGTCCCCATCGGCGCCGTGATCCTGCGTGGCGAGGAAGTGGTGGCGTTGGGCCACAACGAGACTGTGGCATCCAACGACCCGACCGCCCATGCGGAACTGATCGCCATTCGTCGTGCCCTGACGGCCACCGGAACCGACCGCCTTCCAAATGCCACGCTGTACGTCACGCTGGAGCCGTGCGCCCAGTGCGCGGGGGCTATCGTGCTGGCGAAGGTTGGTCGGGTGGTGTTCGGGGCGTGGGACACCAAGGCCGGGATGGCCGGGTCAATCCACGACCTGTTGCGGCACCCCCAGCTCAACCATCGCCCCGAGGTGCTGGCCGGAGCGCTCGAGTTGGAATGCCAGGCGCTCCTGCGGGGGTTTTTCCGGGAACGCCGCTGAGCACGGATTACCTATTTGAGGCGAACGCGGTACCATACAGGCTGTATTCGTTCCAAGACCCGTTCCAACCTCACCTCAGAAAAGACAACCCATGACGAAGATCCGTCCGACGCTGCTCGTGCTGGCGTTCGCGGCTGCGGCCTGCCATCCGGCGCCCAAGCCCGCGACTGCCCCGGCTCCTCTCCCGACCGCCGCGCGTCCTGCCGGCGCCCCCACCACCACAGGCGATTCGACTGCAGGCGCGCGTCCGGGTGGCGGGGCGCCAGGGGCTGGTGGCGCCAACGCCGAACCGAATCCGCGGCCGTACGGACGGGTGATCACTCCCGAGGCCAAGAGCAAGTCGGGGCTGTTCAAGGTGCACCGTATCGCGTCCAAGCTCTATTTCGAGATTCCGCGGAACGAGCTTGGTCGGGATATGCTGCTCACCACCGAGATCGCCAAGACGACGGCTGGTGCGGGCTACGGCGGTCAGTCGCTGGGTGAGGACGTGATCCGCTGGGAGCGTCGTGACAACCGGATCCTGCTCCGGCTCCAGAACTACTCGATCGTCTCGTCCGACACGACGAATCCGATCACCACGGCAGTCAACAACGCCAACTACGCGCCGATCGTGAAGGCGTTCAACGTCGAAAGCTGGGGCCCGGATTCGTCCGCCGTCATCGACGTCACCTCGCTCTTCGTCTCGCCACCGGTGGAAATGTCGCCGACGGCAGCGTATCGCGGGACCATCGACGCGAGCCGGTCATTCCTTGCGAACGTGGCCGCCTACCCGGAGAACATCAAGGTCACGGCCGATCTCACGGTGAACACGCCGCCGGCCGCCGGTGGCGCCGCTCCGGGTGGCCGTGGGCTGCCGCCGAGCGCCACGCTGCAGATGGCGTGGTCGATCGTGCAGCTGCCGGTGGTGCCGATGATGCCGCGTCTGTTCGACAGCCGCGTGGGCTACTTCAGCAATCGCACCACCGACTTTGGTCGCGCAGTGCAGAAGTCGGAATCACGGACCTTCATCACCCGCTACCGGCTGGAGTGTTCGGACCAGAAGGTGGGCAATCTTTGCGTGCCGAAGAAGCCGATCGTGTACTACGTCGATCCGGCAACGCCGAGCTGGCTGGTGCCGTGGGTCGTGAAGGCGATCGAGAGCTGGCAGCCGGCGTTCGAGGCGGCGGGCTTCTCCAAGGGCATCATTGCGAAGATGGCGCCGACCAGGGCCGAGGATCCGGACTGGTCGGTGGAAGATGCCCGCTATTCCGTGATCGACTGGTTGCCGTCGACCACCGAGAATGCCGTCGGCCCCCACACGGCCGATCCGCGCTCGGGTGAAATCATCAGCGCGCACCTGCAGATCTACCACAACGTGATGAACCTGAATCGCGACTGGTACTGGACCCAGGCCGGCGCCATCGACCCGCGCGCCCGCAAGCTGCCGTTTCCCGACTCGCTCGCCGGTCGCCTGATGCAGTATGTCATCGCGCACGAGATCGGCCACTCGATCGGCTTCCAGCACAACATGAAGGCGAGCGCCATGTATCCGGCCGACTCGATTCGCAACCGCGACTTCGTGCACCGGATGGGCCACACGCCGACGCTGATGGACTACTCGCGCTTCAACTACGTGGCGCAGCCGGAAGACAACATCGCGCTGGAAGACCTGATCCCGCGAATCGGGCCGTACGACATCTGGGCGACCAAGTGGGGCTACATGCCGATTCCTGGCGCCCGCACGCCGGATGACGAGCGCGCAACGCTCGACGCGATGGCGCGCGAGCAGGATACCAAGCCGTGGCTGCGCTTCAGCACCAGCGACGCTGGCAGCTCTGATCCGCGCAACAACACCGAGGCGGTCGGCGACGACGACGCGGTGAAGTCGACGGGGCAGGGGCTCAAGAACATCAAGCGCCTGGTGCCGATGCTCATTCCCGCGTCAACCGGCACGGTCACCGATGACTACGCCGATCTCGAGGAGCTCTTCGGGCGGCTGGTCGGGCAGTGGGCCACCGAACTTCGTCACGTGGCTGTCATTCCGGGCAGCCGCGAGACGCAGGAGAAGTACATCTCGCAGTCGGGAGTGCGGTATACCGCCGTACCGATGCAGCATCAGCGTGACGCCGTCCGGTTCCTGAACGAGAACGCGTTCCAGACGCCGACCTTCTTCCTGCGCCCGGAAATTCTCGACCGGATCCAGCCCGACGGCGCGATCACCCGGATCAACGGATCGCAGGCCGGTATCCTCAGCACGCTGCTCAGCGATGCGCGGCTGTCGCGGATGATCGAGATGGAAGCGCTCAGCGGCGGAACCGAGGTGTACACCGCACCTGCCATGCTCGCCGATGTGCGCCAGGGTGTCTGGAGCGAGCTCAGCGCCGGGGCAGTGAAGATCGACGCGTTCCGCCGCGCGTTGCAGCAGAGTTACATCGATCTCTTCAAGAACAAGGTCAATCCGCCGCCGCCGCCGACGGGGCTGCCCGCTGGCTTCGTCATCACACCGCCGTCGAAGGATGTGCGCTCGCTGGCGCGTGCGGAACTGCGCGCGCTCGATGCGCAGGTGACTGCGGCGACGGGGAAGGCCGGGAACGCGGAAACCCGCGCGCACCTTCAGGATGTGCATAACAGCATCGACCACATCCTGAATCCGAAGAACTGACTGACCCCGGGGGGCGGCGGACTCCGGTCCGTCGCCCCGACGGGAACCTCTCAAGTCGCGGTGATTCCGGCCGATAACGACATTGGGCCACCCCTTGCCCACGGTGCACGACTTCGGGAGGCGTGGTGAAGGTTCTCGTAGTTGATGACGACATCACGATGCGCCGCCTCCTCGTGCGGATGATCTCGCGGCATCCCCATACCCAGGTTCGAGAAGCGGTGGACGGCGTCGCGGCACTGGCCGCGATCGAAGCCGACACTCCTGACGTGGTGTTCACGGATGTGCGGATGCCGGTGCTCGATGGGGTCGGCCTGCTCGAAATCCTCCGATCGAATCCCACCTATCATGCGCTCCCCGTCGTGGCTGTCTCGGCGGTTTCCGACAAGACGCTGGTCCTCCGAATGGTCGACCTCGGAATCGAGGACTACCTCCTCAAACCGCTGGACCCGGCAACCACGGCAGCGCGACTCGCTGCCATCCTGGAGGCCATCCAGTCCAGTCCCGGACCGGAAACGCCTTCGGGCGAAGGCACTCCGACCCTGATCCTGGTCGATCGCGACGCGGACTATGCCGACGTGATTCGTAGTGCATTCGGTGAGCGGCTGCACGTGGTTGACGGTCATACCGCTGCTTCTGCGCTTGAATGGTCAATCGCCAATCGCCCCGCGATCGCCCTGATCGCCGTCGGACAGCGGCTTCCCACCGAGGCCGTGTTCGCCCGAACGCTCAAGTCACAGGCTCCCACGCGCGTCGTGCTGTTGACCGACGCGAGCGAGACGGGAGGGACAGAGGGCTTCGACGCGGTGGTCCGACGGAGTTTTGTGCCTGCGCGCCTTCGCGAGGCGCTCGAGCCAGTGCTCGCCGTCGCCCACGACGATGAGCGGCAATTGCGGGCACTCCTTGCTGGCCCGCTCCGGGAAGCGCTGACCACAGCGTGCCGCCAGAGCATCGGGATCATCGCTGGTCAGGAGAGCGAACCCGCCGAAGCCGCTGCGGAGGGTGCCATGCCGGTCGCAGCTCACGCGCGACTGACCCGCGATGGCGGTCCCTGCATCATCTCCATCCTGCTCGAGACCACCGCGGCCGACGCGAAGGCGCTCGCCGGGAGCGGTGCCGCTGATGGCAGCGATACGCTGACTGCCGTGGTGGGTGCGGCGAGCGCCCGGCTCACCCAGGCACTGGCGCAGCGCGGCTGGACCTTCATTTCCGGCGAGGCTGAGGGAGGCGCGGCTGACCTCACGGTTGACGCGGCCGACGGCCGAGTGGAACTTCGGACGGAGCAAGGGGCAACGGTTCGTGCCTCGCTGCACTTGTTCCGAGCAGCACCACCTCCAGCAGTTCAGCCAGAATTGACCCAGGCGAGTCCGGCGGTGTCGGCCGGGTGACTTCGAGAGACTCGTACTGCATTCGGCGCTGGCGGAGTTGGTAACCCACCAGAGGATGGCCTCGATGGTATGTGCGCACCGCTTCCTTCCGCTCCTGCTCCTCGCGATCTCAACAGAACTTGCCGCCCAGAGCCGCGAATCGACCGTCGCTGACTCATCGCCGTTCCGGCCCTTGCCGCTTGCCGCGCCGAACGACGTACGCTCCGGCGCCGGGCGCCCTGGTCACGCTTACTGGCAGCAGCGCGCCGACTACCGGATATCCGCGACACTCGATCCCGCCGCGAACCGACTCACTGGGCGCGAGACGATTCACTACGTCAACAAGTCGCCGGATCGCCTCCCCTATCTCTGGCTCTTCGTGGAGCAGAATCTCTGCGCGCCGGAATCAGTCACCAACCAGCTGAATCAGCCGCCACTGGTCTTCCTCGGCAGCACCTTCGATTTCTCTTGCCAGGGGTTCAAGGGCGGGATCACGCTGGAATCCGTGAGCACCCGCGGTGTCGCGATCGCCCCAGTGATCCAGGGTACCACGATGCGACTCGACCTGCCGCGGGCCCTCTCGGCCGGCGACAGCATCGACATCGCGCTGGCGTGGCATTTCGATGTGCCGCCGATGGGCGGCGGCCGGATGGGACACGACGGGTCGCTCTACGAAATCGCGCAGTGGTATCCGCGGATGGCGGTCTACGACGACGTGAAGGGCTGGAACCACGAGCCCTACATCGGTGCGGGCGAGTTCTACCTGGAGTACGGCAAGTTCGACGTCTCGCTCACGGTGCCGGCTACGCACATCGTCGCGGCCACGGGGCAGCTTCGCAATCCCGAGACGGTGCTGACGGCCACACAGCGAAGTCGGCTGGCACAGGCGCGGCGATCCGAAACAGCGGTGGCTATCGTCACCAAGGATGAAGTCGGCAACGCTTCGAAGACTCGCCCGACCTCCGCCGGGACGCTCACCTGGCACTTCACGGCCGACAGCGTTCGCGACTTCGCGTTCGCCGCGGGCCCGGCGTTCCGCTGGGATGCCAGCGGCTACGACGGTATCCTGATCGAGACGCTCTACCGGATATCGGCCGACAAATGGGAAGAAGCCAACCGGATGGCGCGGGAAACGATCAAGTACTTCAGTGAACAGTGGTACCGCTATCCCTACTCCCACGCCACGACCATTGAGGGGCCGATCGAGGGAATGGAGTATCCGATGCTCACCTTCGTCCCCAATGGTCCGACGCGCGAGGATACCCACTGGGTGGTCGCGCACGAGTTCGGCCACGAGTGGTTTCCGATGATCGTGGGGAGCAACGAACGGCTCTACCCGTGGATGGATGAAGGGTTCAACACCTTCATCGATCTCGCGAATGCCGCGAAGTATTTCAAAGGTACTGCCTACGGTGATAGCATCGAGGTGCACCCGTTGCATCTCTATCCGGACCACGCGATCGCCGGCGCCGAGCAGCCGCTGATCAACAAGCCGACCGAAGTCCGCGATCTCTTCTGGGGCGGCTACCAGAAGCCCGCGCTGATGATGCAGACGCTTCGCTATCAGGTGCTCGGGAAGGAACGCTTCGATGCCGCGTTCCGGGAATACATCCGGACCTGGGCGTTCAAGCATCCGACCCCGACCGATTTTTTCCGGCTGATGCGCGACCAGAGCGGCATGGAGCTCGACTGGTTCTGGCGTGGCTGGGTCTTCACGACCGCGCGCCTCGATCAGTCGGTCGATTCGGTGACGCGTCGCCCCGATGGCGGAAGCGAAGTGCACCTCTCCAATCGGGGTGCGATGGTGATGCCGGCGACGCTGACCCTCACGTTCGCCGACGGCACGAGCCGGACAGTCTCTCTGCCCGTGGAGATGTGGAACCTCGGCGATCGATTCATGTATCGCGTTCCGGGAACGGCGAGTGTGGTGGCGGCCGAGGTGGATGCGGCGCGAATGCTGCCCGACACCGACCGGAAGAACAACCGCTGGGGTCGGACGCCGTGATTCGGCCAGGCGCGCTGCTCGGGCTCGCCCTGGTACCGCTGTCACTGGCGGCGCAGGTGCGCCGACCGACGGTATGGGCCGACCATGTCATCCTCATCACCCTCGATGGAGTCCGACATCAGGACCTCTTCGGCGGCGCCGACTCGATCCTGATGGCGAATCCGAAGTCGGCCGGCATTGCCGACACCGCCGATTTCCGGAAACGGTGGTGGCGTGCCACCGGCGAGGAGCGGCGTCGACTGGTCATGCCGTTTCTCTGGGATTCGCTGGTGCCGCGCGGGATGATCCTGGGGGCGGACCCACTCAATCCGACGTTGAGCACCAACGGCCTCAAGTTCTCGGCGCCTGGCTATCAGGAGATCTTCACCGGGAAGGCCCAGCCCGACGTCACCAGCAACGCTGACCGACGCTATGCCCATCGGACGATCTTCGATGTGGTGCGCGCTGCCACGCCGCGCACTGTGCCGGGCGGCGCGACCGCGGTGGCGGCCTTCGTCTCCTGGGATGTCCAGGGGCGACTGGTCTCAAGCGATTCAGGCACAGCGATTGTCAGCGCCGCCCTCGAGCCGCTCCCGACGGAGGCACGCTTCGGGTCGGGAGCGGTGCTCGAGAAACTTCAGGGTCGTATCGGTTATCCGGATGCGGGAATGCGCTACGACGCCATCACCCACACCCTCGCGCTCGAGTACCTGCTCCGTTATCACCCGCGATTGTTGCATATCGGGCTTGGCGAGACCGACGAGGAGGCACATCACGCCCAGTACCCGCGCCTGCTCAACGCGCTCCACACGGCAGACGACCAAATGCGCGAGCTCTGGCAGGCGGTCCAGGCCGATCCGGTGTTACGCAATCGAACCGCGATCTTCATCACCACCGATCATGGCCGAGGTAGTACTCCTGCGGACTGGAGCGATCACGGCCAGGATGTCGTCGGTGCCGACCGGGTCTGGATTGTCGGGGTGGGTGTCGGCGTGCCGACGTCCGGTGTCGTCAAGGGATTCGGTGGCCATCAGGGTGCGGTCGCCACAACGTTGCTCTATCTCCTGGGCATTGATCCGTCGCAACTCGGTGAAGGTGTCGAGCGGTCGCTGATCGATCGCGTGCCCTCTTCCAATTATCCCGGGCTCAAGTCCCGCTGGTAAATCGATGATGCTGCCGATCCGGACCGCTGGCGTGCTCGTCGCCATTGCTCTCGCAGGGTGCCGCGCCGGAGCTCCCGGTACCGCGGGCGCCCCCGACGCGCTCGGCAACGCCGCACGCCTCCCCACGGGACGCGCGCTCGACCCTGCGGGCGTGTCGCACCCGCTTGGTTCGTTGCCGCTCACCATCCTGCGTGCGCCCGACAGCGGCTACGTGGTGGTGTTGAGCGGCTTCAATGAACAGGGCGTGCAGGTCCTCAACAACGACGGCACCGTCCGCCAGACGCTGCTGCAGCAGGCCGCCTTTCTCGGGGCCGTGTTCTCGCCCGACGGCAAGACGCTCTACGTGAGTGGCGGCAACCAGGACGTGGTCTACCGCTATCAGTGGAACGCCGGGCGCGCGACGCTCGCCGACTCGTTGATTCTTGCGGCCAAGGAACCGAAGGCGGCAGGGAAGCGCTACCCGGCGGGCCTCGGGCTCTCGCCCGACGGTCGATTCCTCTATGTCGCCGAAAACCTCGCGGACTCGCTGGCCGTGTTTGACGTCGCGAGTGGCCGGATCTTGCGCCGCCTCCCGACGGGGCGCTACCCGTATGGCGTCGCCGTCGCGCCGAACGGCGACGTCTTCGTCTCACCCTGGAATGGTGATGCGGTGCTCGCCTTCAACGGGTGGGGTGGCACGATGGAGCAGGTCGCATCCATTCCGGCAGGCCGCCATCCGTCGGCGTTGCTACTCAACCCTCAGGGGACTCGCCTCTTTGTCACCTCGGCGAGCACCGATCGGATCACCGTCATCGACGCCGCGAGCTATACTCGCCTCGGCGAGTTGCGTGATCCGCCTCCCGAAGGACCAGAGGAAGGGAGCACGCCGAACGGGCTCTCCCTGTCTGCCGATGGCACCCGCCTCTTCGTCGCGGAAGGCGATGCCAATGCGGTGGCGGTGTTTGATCTCTCAGCGAAACTCTCCGGAGTCGCATCGGCCACCGGCAACGATCTGCTTCAGGGCAGGATTCCCGCCGAGTGGTATCCCACGGCAACGATTGCGACTGGCGACACGCTGCTGATCACCAATGGCAAGGGGCGGGGCACTCGGGCGAACCCCGACGGCCCCGGGCCGCGACTCTCCGAGGAATTCAAGGGAAGCACGAAGAACTCGACCCAGGCGCAGGTCTCGGGAAGCGTGACGTTGAGCCTCACGGCGCGTCTCGATCGTGCCGGGCTGGCTCCCTACTCGGCACGCGTCGCCCGCGCCAATCTCTGGAATGCACCCTCAAGCGCTCGCAAGCGCTACCCGCCGATCGAGCACGTGGTCTATATCATCAAGGAGAACCGGACCTACGATCAGGTCCTTGGCGACTTGCGACAGGCCGACGGCGACACGTCGCTGGTCTACTTCGGTCGGGCGAACTCGCCGAATCATCACGCACTCGCGGAGCGGTTCGGCATCTACGACCGCTTCTTCGTGAATGCGGAAGTGAGCCCCGACGGTCACAACTGGTCGATGGCCGCCTACACCACCGACTATTTGCAGAAGACGCTGCCGTCGAACTACTCGAGCCGCGGGCGGAGCTACGACTACGAAGGGACCAATCGCGGCTGGGGCCCCGACCACGAAATCGATGACGACGTCAACGAACCGGCGAGCGGATATCTGTGGGACCTCGCCAGTCGCAAGGGGATCACCTTTCGCAATTACGGCGAGTTCGTGATTGGCGAGGGGATGGATCGCGACAAGCTCCCCGCGGGATACACCGGCCTCAAGCCGTTCCTCAAGAGCCACACCAACACGAAGTTCCCGGCGTATGACCTGGGGATTCCCGACCAGCAACGGGCCGACATCTGGCTCGAAGAGTTCGCCGAGCACGTCAAGGCCGGGGTGATGCCCCAACTCGAGATCGTGCGGCTCCCCAACGATCACACCCAGGGGCTGCGGGCGAACGCACCGTCCCCGCGCGCGATGATGGCCGACAACGACCTGGCACTCGGACGAATCATTGCGGCACTTTCGCATTCGCCCTTCTGGCGCAGCACGGTGGTGTTCGTACTCGAGGACGACGCCCAGAACGGACCGGATCACGTCGACAGCCATCGCTCCCCGATGATGGTGATTTCCCCGTGGGCGGGGGGCGGTGTCCTGCATCGCTACACCAACACCACTGACGTCCTTCGCACCATCGAGGAACTGCTCGGCCTCGACGCGCTGTCGCAGTTCGATCACTACGGCCGGCCGCTTCGCGAAATCTGGCGGAACTCGCCCGACCTCGCGCCGTATGATGTGCTCACGCCGGCGGTCCCACTTACCGAGAAGAATCCTTCACGCGGCGCCGGCGCCGCCGCATCGGCCCGGCTCGAACTTGACGTGGAAGACCGTGCCGACGAGGATGTCTTCAACCGCATCCTCTGGCTCGCCGCCAAGGGACCATCACGTCGCTACCCGGGGATTCACCGGATGTCACTTCTTGAAGGGATTCGAAGTCGGTGAAAGTTCGGGAAGTCGACTATCTCGCCCTGCTGACTGCAGTCATCTGCATCGGGCTCGGCGTTGCGAGCCATAACGCACTCAATCCCGATGGGGTCTCCTATCTCGACCTCGCGACCCGGCTTCGCGATGGCGACTGGCAACATTTCGTGCAGGGGTACTGGTCGCCGCTCTATCCGCTGATCATCGCGCTCGCGGCGACAATCACCGGGCGCGACGGACCGGAACTCATCGGACTGGTGCACGTCGTCAACACGCTGATCGCGCTGTTCGGAGTCGCGGTGGTCTGGTGGGCGGCCCGTCGGAGCGGCAGTCCACTCTTTGGCCGGACGGCATTTGCCGCCTTTCTCGTGTGCAGCGCCGAGGCACCCCGGCTCGAAGCGGTGACGCCGGACTTGCTCCTGGTGGCGATCGTGGCGCTGATCGGCGGAGAGCAGATCTTCTTTCGTGGGAGCCGCTGGATCCGGCTCGGGGTCTGGATGGGGCTGGCCTTTCTCGTGAAGACCAGCATGTGGCCCTGGCTCCTGGCCGCTCTCATCGTTCGACTTGCGGCGGCGCGCTCCGCGGAACGCCACCTTGAGGTCGCCAAGTCGGCGGCGGTCGGCGTCCTCGTGATGGCGCTCTGGGTCATACCGCTCAGTGTGAAGAGTGGCGCGCCGACGCTGGGCTCGGCAGCACGACTTAACGCCTGCTGGTACATGCGCGAATGCGATTCGCGTTCACCAGACACGCATTCGGGGGAGCACCGCAGCTATCAGCAGGTTACTCTCGGCAGCAGCGTCGCGACGGCGACCCGATTGAGTGACACGCCGTGGACGTACGCACCGTGGTCCGATCCGACGGCGTGGGCAGAAGGGATCATCACGGCACGACGGGTGACGCCCGATCTAGGTCAGCACGCGCTCTATGGCGCGAAGGAACTGGCGCTCGTGATCGGAATCTGGATGCCGCACATCTGGCTCGGCCTGCTGTTGCCGATCGCGTTCCTGACGCGGCGATCCGGTGCCCTGCGGGAACTCCGTCGTGAACAGGCCGATGCCGGTGTCGTCATGGCGCTCGGCATCTTCGGTGTGCTGCAGTTCGTTCCCGTTCATGTTGAACCGCGATTGGTTGCGCCGTTTGTCCTGCTGTTCACCCTGGGGGCGCTCGCGTGGTTGACCGGGGCCGCGGGGCCGCTCGCGAAAGTGCACGGCTCGCGGGGACTCGTCCTGGTGCTCTCCTGTCTGGGCTTCGTCGCAGCGCTGCCACGCGCCGCGATCCACGGCCGGGACCAGTGGGATGTCGCCGTTCACACGGCCGAACGAGCGACCATGATCGCGAACGCCCAGGGCGGTCCTCCGGCTGGAAATGGTTCGCCGCGGCGGATCGCCGTGATCGGGGAAGTTTTTCCGCTCTTGTCGGAAATCTTCCGCCTGGGCCGCACCGTTGATGTGCAGCTCTTCCGTCCTTCGGTACCAGATATCCTGACCTGGCCGCCGGGGGATCAGCAGGCCTTGCTGAACTGGCTCGGGGCGCAAGGAGTCGCGGAAGCCTGGCTCAGCAAGTCCGGAGGGGCCTTCACCATTCTGCCCGTGCAAGCACCCTGAGAGGCTCGGGGCTTGCCCGAACGGCCTCGGCAGCCCACTTTTGCGCTCCCCAATGGGGACCAGGACAGGTGTCCGAGTGGTTGAAGGAACCGGTCTCGAAAACCGGCAAACCCGAAAGGGTTTCGAGGGTTCGAATCCCTCCCTGTCCGTTGGCTATCTTTCCGTGGTGATCACCATCCTCTTCGCCATCATCCAGAACAGCACCCCGGGAGACTGTCTCCTCACGGGGTTGTGCGGGCTTGTCCCCGTCGAGCGACCGATCGCCTCCGGCGTGATGTGGGTGGCCTCGGGGCTGGTCCTGGGTGGGATGTGGGGACTCCGCCGGGTGAACCAGCGCTCGTGAGCGTCGCAGTCCGATTGCGGGATGTGCAGAAGACTTATGCCGGCTCCCCGCCGGTAACCGCGCTTGCAGGAATCTCCCTCGAAGTCACCGCCGGAACGATCTACGGTCTCCTCGGGCCCAACGGGGCGGGGAAGACCACCACCATCGGCGTCTGTACGACTCGCGTGCGCGCCACGGCAGGGACGGCCGAAGTAGCCGGACTTCAGCTTGGAAACGCCGATGTGGAGATCCGCCGGCGGATCGGCGTTGCAGCACAGGCGATCACGCTCGATCGCGCGTGTACCGTGCAGGAAAATCTCTACTACCACTGCCGCTACTTCGGAATGAACCGCCACGATGCGCTGGCGCGCGCGGCCGAGTTGCTCGAACGCTTCCGCATCGCCGACCGACGCGACGCCCTGCCGAGCCAGCTCTCCGGTGGACTGGCGCAACGCGCGCAGGTCGCGCGGGCGATCGCGCATCGTCCCGAGGTGCTCTTCCTCGATGAACCGACTGCCGGTCTCGATCCGCAGTCGCGGCTCGCGCTCTGGGACTTGGTGCGCGGACTGCGCGACGAAGGGATCACCATCGTGCTCACCACCCACTACATGGAAGAGGCAGATCGGCTCTGCGAGCGCGTGGCGATCGTCGACCACGGTAGAATCCTGGTCGAAGGGACGCCTGAGGAAATCAAGCGCGATGCCGGCGGTGCAGCGGTGATCGATGTTGCTTTCGGTGGGGAACGTGCCGCAGCACGCGCTGCGGTCGCGGCGATGCCCGGGGTGCAGGAAGTGCAGGAAACCGAGCGAGGGTTGCGGATGGTGGTGGCGGCCGATGGCGCCGTGGTGCCGCGCGTGGTGGCGGCGCTCGCTGGGTATCACCTCACCGACCTCAAGGTCGCCGAGCCTTCGCTCGAGACCGTCTTCATCCGGCTCACTGGGCGCGACATCCGTGAGTGACGCCCGCTCCTCCCTGATGGCCTCGGTACTTGGCCTCTGGGCGCGCGACTTCCGCGTGTTGCGCCGCGAGTGGTTGCCGTTCTTCCTGCGCACCATCATGAACCCGTTGCTCACGGTGTTCGTCTTTACCTACGTCCTGCCGCGAAGTGGCCAGCACCTGCCGATCGCCGCTGGCGCGATGAACTTCGCCACCGTGCTTGTCCCCGGACTCGTGGCGGTCGCGATGGTATTCACCGGCGTCTCGGCGGTGGCGCTGCCGCTCTCGATCGAGCTTGGCGCCACGCGTGAAATTGAAGACCGCGTCCTCGCGCCCGTGCCGCTCTACACCGTGCCGCTCGCCAAGGTCGCGTTCGGCGCATTTCAGGGAATGCTCGCCGGTGCCGCAATCTTTCCGATCGTGATGATCCTGCCAGCCACCGACGTGCACGTCCGTGTCGCGAGCTGGCCGCTGCTGGCACTCTTCCTTTTCCTCGCGAGCTGGACCGCGGCATCGCTCGGCCTCTTCCTCGGGACCGCGGTGCGCCCGGCGCAGATCGGCCTGATGTTCGCGGTGATCCTCACGCCGATCACCTTCCTCGGCTGCGTCTACTATCCGTGGGCGTCACTCGGCGCGATTCCGTGGCTGCAATACGGCGTGCTGGTGAATCCGCTGGTGTACATGAGTGAGGGGCTGCGCATCGCCCTCACGCCCGACGTGCCGCATATGATTCCGCTCGCCGCGGCGGGGATGCTGGCGCTGCTGGCGACCTTCCTGACTACCATGGGCGTGCGCGGCTTCGTGCGGCGGGTGGTGGCGTAGCAGGAGGGATTCGCGTCCTCCCGTCCGACAGCCGATACTTCGGGTTGCTGCCTTGCCCGGAGGGACCCATGCGACATACCCGCGCCACCACACTGCTGATCGCCCTGCTGCTCGCGGCGTGTGCGCCCGATCCGGCAGATCTGGTCACGCCCGGTCCGCCGCCTCCACCGCCGCCTCCTCCCGGCCTGGCGAAATGGTCGGATCCTGCCACCTGGGCGCCCGAGGCGGTGCCGGTTGCAGGTGCGGACGCCACGGTACCCGCCGGCAAGACGATCGAGCTCGATATCTCGCCGCCACCGCTCAACCGGCTCACGATCTCCGGCACACTCGTCGCCGCCGCAGACAAGGATCTCGATCTGGTGGCGAACCAGGTCTTCATTGGCGGAACGTTGCGCGTCGGGTCAGAAGAGGCGCGATTTACCCGGCGCTTCACGGTGACCCTCACCGGCACCGATCCCGGCACCACCAGCGCCGAGGTCGGCACCAAGGTCGTTGCGGTGCTCCCCGGCGGAACGCTCGATCTGCACGGCGAGCAGCGCGTGTCGTGGACCCGGCTCGCGGCAACCGCGGCGAGTGGCGCGACGGCGCTCTCGCTGCAGGACGGTGTTGACTGGCGCAGCGGTGACCGCGTCGTGATCGCGTCCACCGAGTTCGATCAGGCCAAGGCGGAAGAAGCGGTCGTGAGCGGTGGCAGTGGCAACAGCATCACGCTGCAGGCGGGCCTCCGGAACACGCACTGGGGAACGTTGCAGAGCTTCGGCGGGCGGTCGCTCGATGAACGCGCCGAGGTCGGGCTCCTCACGCACAACATCACCATTCAGGGTGACTCGGCCTCGCTCGCCGGATTTGGCGGTCACCTCATCATGCTGCAAGGTGCCACCGCTCGTATCGAAGACGTGTCGTTCACGCGGATGGGGCAGAGTGGCAAGCTCGGTCGTTACCCGGTGCACTGGCATCTCGCGGGCGATGTGTCAGGGCAATACATCCGTGATGCGGCGATCTGGAAGACCAACAATCGCTGCCTCACGATCCATGGCACCGACCGGCTCGTGGCGCAGCGCAACGTCTGCTACGACCACCTCGGCCACGGCTATTTCCTTGAGGATGGGGCTGAGAGCAGCAACACGCTTGAGCGCAATCTGGGGCTGCTCTCGCGGGCGCCTGCCGTTGCGGTGCGCATCCTGCCGAGCGATGCGACGCCGGCGACCTTCTGGATTACCAACCCGGGCAACGTGATGCGCGGGAATGCTGCCGCCGGATCCACCGGCTTCGGCTTCTGGTTCGCATTGCCCGCAGCGCCGACCGGGCTGTCGACCGGCCAACTCGATGCGCCGCGTCGCACGCCGCTAGGCGAGTTCAGTGGCAACGTGGCGCACTCGAACCGGAATCCCGGGCTGAATGTTGACGATGGCCCGACGGCAAACGGCACCACGGAGACCACCAGCTACGCACCCCGCGAGGGCGCTTCGGCGGCCGGGGCGCTGGTGACCGCGACCTTCCAGAACTTCACGGCGTTCAAGAACTCGGGGCGCGGCGTCTGGTTGCGCGGCTCGAACCTCCGCCTCGATGGCGCGATGCTCGCCGACAACATGATCGGTGCGACATTCGCCGCTTCGGAGACCTGGATCCAGAACTCCGTGGTGGTCGGCGAAAGCGACAACCGCACCGCCTCGCCGAATCCGACCTTCCCGATCCGCGGCTATGAGTTCTACGACGGCACCGTCGGTGCCACGAACGTCGCATTCGTCAATTTCGTCCCATCGCCGACCCGGCCAGCGAGCGCCCTGGGCTATAACCGGAAAAATGGCTTCTCGATTTCACAGTTCAATTTCGCGAACGCCTTGAGTTTCGTGAACGCGAATCAGGTCTGGCTCGAGACGCCGCAACCCGACAAGGACGGCGACAAGTCTTCGATGTTCAAGGATGGTGACGGCACGGTGACCGGTGCCACGGGGCGGAGCGTGGTCTCCAACACTCCCTTCCTCGTGACGGCGGCGTGCTCATTCCGGACCGAGTGGAACAGTTTTGTCTGCAGCGAGAAGTATGATGGCCTGTCGGTGCAGAGCGACGGGACGGAAAGCGTCGCGCCACTCACTCTCAAGCGTTCCGATGGCCCGCAGGTGGCGCTCGTGGGTGTTCCCGGCAACCCGAAGAGTGCCCAGATCTCGATCCTGCCGGGTCGCGAGTACGAAATCACCTGGGGCGTGGTGGCGCCGCCGAAGCCGCGCATCGTGCTGCAGCGGGCCGACGTCGGCGAATGGATCCGGGTCACCTTCGTTTACCCCGGCACCACCTTCAAGGTGATCCGGGACGGCGCCACGGGGTCTCCTCTGCCGCTGGCGCTTTCGCTGGCCGAAATCGATGCCTCGCAGGGTGACAAGTACTACTTCGACCCGGTGACCCAGAAGATCACCGCCAGGCTCTACGTCCGCACCGGCCGGACCAGCACCACGCTGCAGGTCGTTCCGAGCTGAGGGCACTGGCGT
>JAZKBR010000009.1:193773-232310 GCA_040388535.1 Gemmatimonadota bacterium
GTCCGCGAGGCCACGCCTCGCGGGCGCCAGTGGATGACATCCCCGCAAATGCCCGTTATCATCTGCGGGCTCTCCCACCGTACCTGTTCCTCCAATCGACCGTCCTCGAGGTGAAGATGCGCGCGTGCTTCGCGCCGGTTCGAGGAGTGCGCCTGCCGGTGGCGCTCTTCCTGTTCGCGTCCCTGACGTCCACCGCGTCGGCCCAGTGGCGCGATCATCGCGCCCTCAGTGCGGCACTCACGGCCCTGGCCCAGGAGCATGCGAGCCGGGCCTCACTGGTCACGGTGGCGACTTCGCCCGGCGGCCGGTCGATCCAGGCACTTCGGATCGGTTCGGGAGGCAATGTGGCGACTCGCCCGGCGCTGCTGGTGGTGGCCAATGCCTATGGCCCGCACCTGGTCGGTTCCGAGATCGCGTTCACGGCGGCGCAACGGCTGCTGCAAGGCTACGGTCGTGACTCTGCCGCCACCCGACTGCTGAACGGTACCACGCTCTGGTTCGTCCCCCGGCTCAACCCCGATGCCGCCGAAGGGCTGCTTGGCGCTCTCAAGTGGGAACGGGTCGGCAACGGGACCGCCTTCGACGACGATCGCGACCAGAAGGTCGACGAGGACGGCCCGGACGACCTCGACGGCAATGGCGTCATCACGATGATGCGGGTCGAGGATCCCAACGGCGAGTGGCTCGCGGATTCACTGGAGCCGGGGCTGCTGCGGCGCGCCGACCCGGCCAAGGGTGAGGTCGGCAAGTATCGCCTCATCGGCGTCGAGGGAAAGGATGACGACGGCGACACGCGCTATAACGAAGACGCGGTGGGTGGCACCGATATCAATCGCAATTTTGCCTACAACTATGCCCACCACGGTACCAATGCCGGGCTCTTCTCGTTCTCGGCGATCGAGACGCGCTCCTTTGCCGATTTCCTGATCGACCATCCGGAGATCGCGGCGGTGTACGTGCTGGGGCCGCAGGACAACCTGCTGACGCCGTGGACCAATCGGCCGTCGATGGGGATCGCGGACCCGCAAGGGAATCGTTCGCCCGAGGGAACCAGCGCGGGTGGCCAGCTCAACTCGATCCTCAAGGCGGATGAGGCGACCTTCGCTGACGCTTCACGCCGCTTCCAGAAGACCACCGGACTCAGCAAGGGGCCGGCGGGTGCAGCGAGCGCGGGCGACGTGCTCTCGTTCCTCTACTACGATTTCGGTCGCTGGGCGTTCGGCTCGCGGGCGTGGTGGGTGCCCGAGGCGCCGCGCGATACCGCTGGGCGTGGCAGGGCAGGCGCAGCTGCGGGGACCGACGGGCTCAGCGACGACCGCAATGCGTTGCGCTGGTTTCGCGCCAATCGGATCGACGCTTTCGTGCCGTGGGGCAAGGTGACACTTGCGGGCGAATCGCGCGCTACCGAAGTCGGCGGCTTCAAGCCGGGTGCGCTGCTCAATCCGCCTGTTGGTGAACAGTTCGACTCCACCATGGCGCGCCACGAGCGCTTCATCGTCGAACTGGCCGGGATGCTGCCTCGCATTGCCCTGCGCGACGTGAAACTCGAGGCGGTGGGTGAAGGCGTCTGGCGCGTCTCCGCCGATGTCGCCAACGATGGCGCGTTGCCGACGAGCACCGCTCTCGGCGCGCGGCTGCGGAATCCTCGCGGGATGCGTGTCGACCTCGATGTGAAGGGGAACACGATTCTCAGCGGCCAGAAGGTCCAGATCCTCGCACCCATTGCTGGGGGCGGGCGCTCGACCCGACTCGAATGGACCGTCGCGGCTCCTCGCGGCGCCGCCTTGTTGCTCACTGCTGGTTCGCCGGTGACGGGAACCGTGTCTCAGACCATCACGCTCCGGTGAGGCCGCCGATGCGCATCCGACTCCTCGCCCTCGCGGCCCTTGCCGTCACCGCTCGCATTGCTCCGGTGAGCGCGCAACAGGCACCGGCGGCCCTCGGCAATCTCGCCGCCGCCGGCTCGCCGCGTGATCCCAAGGTCCAGGTGATGTGGGATCGCTTCTATGATCACGCCGCCATCGGCGAAATCGGCCGGCGGTTACAGGCCGCTCACCCGAACACCTGCCGCCTCTCGTCCATCGGCAAGAGTCACGACGGCCGCGACATCTGGGTCATCACGGTGAGCGACTTCACCAAGGGCGATCCCGACAAGAAGCCGGCGATGTACATCGACGGCAACATTCACTCGAACGAAATCCAGGGCACCGAGTTCGCCCTGTACACGGCGTGGTACCTCTGCGAGATGCAGGGGCAGAACGCCTGGATCGATTCACTGCTGGCCACGCGCACGATGTACCTGGTGCCGACCATCAACCCCGACGGCCGCGAGGATTACCTCAAGCAGCCGAACAATGCCTCGTCGCCGCGCACCGGCAAGGTGCCGCGCGACAACGATGGCGACGGGCTCATTGATGAGGACAGCTACGACGACCTCGACAAGGACGGCAACATCACCCAGATGCGCCGTCGTAACCCCAACGGCCGCTTCATCGAGAGCCCGGAAGATCCGCGGATCATGATTCCCGCGCTCCCGGGCCAGAAGGGCCAGTGGGACCTGCTCGGCAGCGAAGGGATCGACAACGACGGCGATGGTCTGGTGAACGAGGATGGCATCGGCGGCTACGATCCGAATCGCAACTGGCCCTGGCGCTGGCAGCCGAGCTACGTACAGGGCGGCTCGGACTTCTACCCGACGTCATTGCCGGAAACGCGTGCCGTCATCGACTTCGTGAGCAAGCATCCGAACATTGCGGGTGCCCAGAGCTATCACAACAACGGCGGGATGATCCTTCGCGGCCCTGGCTCTCCGCAGGACGAATACCGGCCGCAGGACGTCCAGGTCTTCGACCAGCTGGGTCGCGTCGGTGAGCGGATCCTGCCGGGCTACAAGTACATCGTGGTCTGGAAGGATCTCTATATCGTCTGGGGCGGGGAACTCGACTGGTTCTATGGCAATCGCGGCATCGTGACTTTCTCGAACGAACTGTGGACCGACTTCAAGTACTTCGAGAAGAACAACGACAACACATCGCGTTACGCGCGGCCGGACTATGAGTTCGATCGACTGCTCCTCTTTGGCGATGCCTTTGTACCGTGGAAGCCGTTCAAGCATCCGCAGTACGGTGACATCGAGGTTGGCGGCTTCAAGAAGACCTTCGGTCGTGCCGAACCCGGCTTCCTGGTCCAGGCGGAAGGGCACCGGAACATGGCGTTCACGCTCTTCCAGATGTGGCAGTTGCCGAGCGTGGGGGTGGACTCGATCGGCGTACGACCGCTGGGCAATGGCCTCACCGAGGTCACCGCGATCGTCTCGAACAATCGCATCGTGCCGACGCACACCCAGCAGGATGTCGAGAACAAGATCACTCGTCCCGACTTTGTCACCCTCACGGGCGGCACGGTCATCACCGGCTACCGCGTCACCAACACGCTCAACGGGCAGTCGACGGAGCAGGCACGCAATCCAGCGCAGCTCGAGATCAGCAACATCCCGGGCAACTCGAACCTGATGGTGAAGTGGGTGGTTCGAGGCAACGGACCATTCACCGTCACTGTGGACTCGGAAAAGGGCGGCACGGCCACACTCCGCAAGTAATAGGGCGGTGATGGGCAAAGCGAACGGGCGCCGGCAACACGCCGACGCCCGTTCTCTGGTCTCTAATCTCCAGTCTCTAGCGACTACTTCAGGCGCGGCTCCGTCTTCCGCGGTGCCTTGACGCAGACCGGCCATGCGCCGCCACCTGCACCACGACCACCGCCGGCGCCGTTGGCGGCAGGCGCCTGCGGGGTGACCCGGTCGAGCGAGATTCGCGTCGGATCTTCCGAGGCCATGTACGCGAGCATTGCCGTGATGGTGGCGTTCCCCTTGAGTTCGTCGAAGACGACCTTGTCAAAGGTGTCGCGTTCGGTGTGCCAGGTCACGTTGCCGTAGTCCCAGCCTGCCGCGCTGAGGCCGAACGCCGGGAGGCCGTTGCAGGCAAAGGAGAAGTCATCGCTGCCGCCGCCAGCCGGCCGGCCGGCGCCGCCGAAGTTGATCTGCGTCTTGAATTCGGTCGGCAGCTTCCCGAGCCAGGCGTTGATGTGATCGGGCGAGTTCACCAGACCCCCGCCACCCATCCGGACAATGCGGCCAGTGCCGTTGTCCTGGTTGAAGAGCGCCATCAATCCCTTGAGGATATCGGGATGGTCTTCAGTGAAGGCCTTGGAACCAACCTCGCCCTCTTCCTCACCGCTCCAGTGTCCCACCAGGATGGTGCGCTTCGGCTTGGGGTAGGCGGTCTTGAGGATGCGCATCGCTTCCATCATCGTCAGCGTGCCGGTGCCGTTGTCGGTGGCACCGCTCGAGCCGTCCCACGAATCGAAGTGGGCCGAGAGCATCACATACTCGTCCGGCTTCTCGGTACCGCGGATCATCGCGACGGTGTTGAACACCGGCTGCTCGCCGAGCAGCTGGCCGTCGAGGTTGAGCCGGAGCTTCGGCTGTTCGCCCTTCTCGGCGAGTCGGAACACCAGGCCGTAATCTTCGCAGCTCAAGGCGATCGTCGGCACCTTCGTGGTGTAGGTCTCGAAGATTTCCATCGTGCCCCAGCCGGTATTGCTGGCGCCGCCGAGTCCACCCCCACCACCGCCACGCGCTCCAGGACCGGGCGCCGGCGTGGTGCCAGCCGGAGCCGGCGGCGGAGCCAGCCGCCACGGCAGCTTCGGTCGCGACGAGATCACGCCGGCGACGCCGCCCTGCTCGAGTCGCACCGCGAGTTCACCACCGCCGAGCGCGAGCGAGTAGCCAGTGCCGCGCACGTCGCGACCGCTCCACTCACGCTGCGTCTTCACCATCAGCGAATCCATCCGCGACTTCACTTCCGGGGTGGCGTTCGCCTGCCAGTCGTCCTGCGGACGGCAAGTGGGGAGCCCGGCCGAAACCAGCACCAACTTTCCCTTGGCCTGCGGCAGCCACTTCACGAATTCGGTGCTGTCCTTGAACCGCGGCAGGATCACCGCAACGGCATCGACGTCCTTCTTGCCAGTGCCCGGCGAGTAGCCGAGCATCTGGCCCTCGAGAGTCCGGGTGCGCGGCGAAATGAGATCGATGTGGGAGTAGCCACGACGCCAGCCGCGCCAGGTGCCGTACTGTTCGTTCTTCGCTTCGATTCCCCAGCCGGTGTAAGTCTTCACCAGCCAGTCCTGTGCGGCCTTGAGGTTGGGAGCGCCCATCAGGCGGGGCCCGAGGGAGTCGAAGAGGGTGTGAGCGAGGTCCCAGGTCTTGCTGTTCTCCATTCCCATCGACCAGATCTGCTTGATGACCGGATCGTCGGTGGGGAAGGTCTGGGCGGAGAGGGGCCCAGCGGCGAGCAGGAGCGCGCCGATGGCGAGGCGATGGTACGCACGAGGCATACGAAAGTCCGGCTGATGTGAAACTGACGGGGGGGACAACCTGCTGGTACGTCCACCGGCCCCGGGATGTTGACGGTGAGGGGGCCTAGGCGAGAAATGGCCTGAGCGCGGCCTCGATCCGGTCGGCACAGGCACCGATGGTGAGCTGGGGGAGGGGCTCATCCGCAACGGTGGTGGCGGGGGAAGCAAGCGCCTCGCGGCAGGCGTGGGCGAGCGCCTCGGCATCGTCAGGATCGAAGAGCCGAACCTTCGGGCCGACAAACTCCCGGTGCACCGCAATGTCCGATGCCACCACCGGCCGCCGCATCGCCAGCCCTTCCATGGGCGTGAGTCCGAAGCCCTCGAATCGCGACGGGCAGACCACGACCGAGGCCTCTCGGTACGCCGCCACGATCTCCTCATCACTCGCCCAGCCGTCGTCGAGTCGCAGGGCAACACCAAGCCTCGCCGCCTCCTGGCGCAACGAGTCGGCCTCGACCCCGCGGCCGATGATCCGGACTGCGACCGGCTCGGGAATCCTCGCGGCGGCCCGGAGCAGCACGCTGTGATTCTTCATCTGCGTGAGCCGTGAAATAGAGAGCAGAACCGCCGTGCCGCCTGGTGCTGCGGCGGTGGCATCGCCGTTGAAGCGCCCACTATCGTAGCAGAACGGCAATTGCGTCGCCTCGACTCCGAGGCGTGCGCGAACGTCAGCGACCGTCGTAGTCGATGGTGCCAGCACGAGCGTGGCCTGTTGCGCCACGTAGCCGATGCGACTGTAGTTGCCTGCACGCTCGGGATAGCGATTGAAGAGCCGCGGGATCTTCCAGAGTCGGCCACCGGTCGCGAAGATGTGATCTGGTCTTCCCGTGCCGAGTCGCCACGGGGGCAGGTCCCAGATGTAGAGGATCAGCGGGCAGCGATGGCGTGTGGCGTAGGCGAACGCCGCCACGGCGCACTGACCGTCGGCAGCCAAGGCAACGCGCGCCGGTCGGTCGCCGTCCTCGCTGATCTGCAGGCCGTGCGTGCGCAGTGTGGGCACTGGCAAGGTGCAGAAGCGATTGGGTGCGAACCAGCGAACGTCATCCACCACTCACTGCCCGGCGGCGGTGATCCTGGCATTGACCGGCGCGCTGTCGAAGCGACGAATGAAATCGGCGACCGTCCGCAGCGCGCCAACGTAGAACGCTGGCATCAGCTTATCGGCGTGATCGCTCGGCCGATGGTAGTCGGGGTGATCTTCTTCGCCGAAATAGACGAAGGGAATTCCCTTGGCGTGAAAGGCACCTTGGTCGGATTGCCCGGTCCAGTCGTTACCGGGGCCGGCCGATGCGCGATCGTGCCCGATCGTCAGGTGAATCGGTGCACAATCGACCGTGGCCTCGAGCAGCGGCGTCAGCAGCGGATACTTCCCCGGGCCAGCCGCATAGAGTTCGTTGTTCACGTTGCGGCCGACCATATCCAGATTCACATTGAGGAGGATCTGGTCGAGCGGCACCGTTGGCGCAGAAACGAAGAAGCGCGAGCCCCACATGCCGGACTCTTCACCGTCCACGGCTGCGAAGATGATCGAGTGGGTCGGGCGCACGCGCAGGAAGTGTCGCGCCAGAATCGCGAGTGCCGCTGTGCCGGAGCCGTTGTCGTCGGCGCCGTTGTAGATCGAGTCGCCGTTGACGGGGCGGCCGATGCCGAGATGGTCGTAGTGCGCCGTGACCACGATGTACTGATCGGGGAACGCGCTCCCCTTGATCAGTCCGACAATGTTCGCACCAGACTTCACGTCCTTGAGCCGGGCAGAGGTCGAAGTCACCGGGACCTTGTGAATTCGTCCGGGCGCGACCGTTTCGAGGCCGAGCGCGTCGAAGCGCGCAGCGAGGAAGTCGCGGACCTTGGCGCTTCCGAGGGAGCCGATGGCGCGGCCACCCATCGAGTCAGCCGAGATGGCCGCCACGTCACTCAGCAGCGCGACCGAGTCGAGCATCGGCAGCGGGGCGCACCCCTGCTTGGTCGGGGGGATGGTCGAGGCCATCGTCGTCTGGCCGGTGCCCCGGGCGCAGGCAGCCGCGACCAGAAGGAGCGGGAGGATCAAGGTCGGGCGGAGCGTCATGGAACGACCGGGAGAAGGGCGGATGGAGAAGGGAGAAGGGGTAAGGGGAAGGCTATCCTCCTCCGGCAGGATGACAACCCCGCCGCGTCGGGCTACTTTCCCGCCCCGGGACAGGTGGCCGAGTGGTTTAAGGCACCACGTTGGAAGCGTGACGTACCGGCAACGGTACCGAGGGTTCGAATCCCTCCCTGTCCGTGGGCTTCGCCTTCAGAAGGAACCGATCCACTTCGGGCGGCGTAGATTCGGTGGACCCTCCTGGAGTGCCGCCGTGCTGATTCGCCGCCCCGATGACATCGCTTCGCGTGACATCACCGACGAAGCGCTCTACCTGAATCGACGCGCCTGGTTGCAAGCCGCCGGAGTCTCACTGGCTGCCTTCGCCCCGCTGCGGTTCTCCCGATTCCACAGCGTCGACGACAAGCCGACTCCCTACAAGCTCATCACGACCTACAACAACTTCTACGAATTCGGCACTTCGAAGGAAGACCCCTCGGAGAATGCCGGCACGTTGCGGCCGAAGCCGTGGACCGTGTCAGTCGAAGGCGACATCAAGCGCCCGGCGAAATACGCGCTCGACGATCTCCTACGCGGGATCCCGGTCGTTGACCGGACCTATCGCCATCGCTGCGTCGAGGCATGGTCGATGGTGATTCCCTGGAACGGGATCCAGTTGCGGGATTTGATCCGCAAGCTCGAACCCGGCTCGAAAGCGAAATTCGTTGAATTCACGACCCTCAACGATCCAGTGCAAATGCCGGGGCTCCGGTCGAACGCGCTGCCCTGGCCGTATGTCGAAGCGTTGCGGATGGACGAGGCGATGCATCCGCTCACGCTCCTTGCGACCGGCATCTATGGCAAGTCGCTGCTCAACCAGAACGGCGCACCACTCCGTCTGGTGACGCCGTGGAAGTACGGCTTCAAGGGCGGCAAATCGATTGTGCGGATTCGCTTTCTCGAGTCGCAGCCGGCGACCACCTGGAATGTGGCCGCGCCGGATGAGTACGGCTTCTACGCCAACGTGAATCCGTCGGTCGATCATCCGCGCTGGACTCAGTCGAAGGAGCGGCCGATCGGCGGATTCCTCAAGGTGCCGACGCTCCCGTTCAACGGCTACGCTGATCAGGTTGCCTCGCTCTACGCAGGGATGGACCTGCGCCGCAACTTCTGAATCGATGACCGCTGCGCAATGGGTCGGGCGTGTCGCCCGGCCCGCCGTCTGGTTCGGCGGCGCCATCCCGGCCGTCGTCCTCGTGCTCCGTTTCTTCAACGTCTACGGGGAAGACCTCGGCGCGAATCCCGCTGAGAAGCTGGAGCACTTCACCGGAACCGCAGCGCTCATCATCCTGCTGGTGACCCTGACGATCACCCCGCTGCGCCGGGTCACCGGAGTCAATGCGTTCATCAAGCTGCGGCGGCCGATCGGCCTCTGGGCCTTTGCGTATGCCTGCGTCCACCTCTCCTGCTACCTCGTCTTCGACCAGTCGTTCGATTGGCCCGAGATTCTCAAGGACATCGCCAAGCGGCCCTACATCACGGTCGGCTTTACCGCCTTCCTGATCCTCCTTGCCCTCGCCTTGACCTCGACCGCCTGGGCGATCCGGCGGCTCGGTCGGCGCTGGCAGGCCCTCCACCGGCTGGTCTATGTGGCCGCGACGCTCGGGGTCTTCCATTACCTCTGGTCGGTGAAGCGCGACGTATCCGTACCGGTCGGGCTGGGGATGGTGTTGCTCGCCCTTCTCGCGCTGAGGGTCAAACGGCCGCCAAGTCGCGCGGCTGCCGGGGACGCCCTACCTTTAGAGTCCTGACCTGATCCGATTGGCACCGCCGTCACTTGTGGCCACGCCGCGGCCCCCGCACGGAGATCCTGAATGACTTTCGTCCATCGTAGCGTGGTACTGGCCCTCGTGGTCGCCGGCTGTTCGCCTGCCGACAAGCCCCAGGCCCCGACGGCCCCCGCTGTCGCCATGTCTCCGGTGACGGTGGAATCGAAGGCGACCAGCAACGGTGCCACGCCGATGTTTCTGATGACCCCGGGCGGCGCGAAGGTGCTCTCCTGGGTCGCGGCGCCGGATAGCGGGTCGGAAGGGGTGCTCTTCGTGCGGGTCGAGGCTCCCGACGGCAAGGTCACCACGTCGGGCATTCACGATCCACTCGGCGCCGTCGAGCCGCATGGCGAAGCACCGCCGCAACTCGCCGCAGGTGCCGACGGCTCGCTGTACGCGCTCTACACCGTGGGACGGGACACCGGTGGTCGTTTCGCCAAGAGCGCGCTGCGCTTCTCGCGCAGCACCGACGGCGGTGCGACCTGGAGCGCGCCCCAGAGTCTCAACGAGGGCGAAGAGTTCGGGTCGAACAACTTCCATTCGCTGCTGGCTGGCAATGACGGGACCGTGTACGCTGCCTGGCTCAGCAGCGTCGATCAGAAGTCGGGCGTCTGGCTTCGGGTCTCGTCGGATGGCGGGAAGAGCTGGAACAAGTCCAAGGCGATCCACCCCGACCCGACCTGCCCCTGCTGCCGCACCGGTCTGGCGCTGGCTCCCGACGGCACGCTCTACTCCTCTTATCGGAAGATCTTCCCCGGCGACGTGCGCGACATGGTCGTGATGGCGTCGCACGACAAGGGCGCCACCTGGAGTGCACCGGTGCGTCCGCGCGCCGACGAATGGGTCTTCCCGGGCTGTCCGCACGCCGGCGCGTCGCTCAAGGTCGACGCGACGGGCGCAGTGCACATCGCCTGGTGGACCGGCAAGGCCGGAGCGGCCGGGGTCTGGTATGGCGTCTCGAAGGATGGCGGTGCTACCTGGACCGCGACGCCGATTGATACCGGCGCGACCTCGGCACCGGCCCACGTCCAGCTCGCGCTTACCGGGGCAACCGGAGTCGTGGTGGCGTGGGACGATGGCAAGTCGAAGCTCCCCCGGATTCTCCTGCGCGCGTCGGCGGATGGCGGCACGACCTTCGGCAAGGCGCTGGAAATGAGCGACGCTCGCAGCGGTGCGGCGACCTTCCCGGTCCTGGCCGTTGATCGCGACTCGCTCACCGTGGCATGGAGTCAGAAGCCCGATTCGAGTTATCGCGCGGAACTCGCCATGCGCGAGGCGATGAAGCACGACAAGAGTGTGAAAATGGGGATGCCGCGGGTCGGCCAGCAGGAAGTCCTGGCGCGCCGAATTGCGCTGTCGGCCCTGCCGGTGGCCCCCGTTTCCGTGACCCAGCGGCCGTAGTCACAGGCCGAGTTCCAACCCGGCCTCTTCCTGCTGCGTAGCGAAGGGGTCGGACCCCCGCGTTTCCTCCAACTTCGAGCCTGCTTCATGCGACGACTTCGCATCAGTGCTGCCGTTGTGCTCCTGTTCCTGGGCACATCGGCCCACGCCGTGGCCCAGACACACGCCACTCTCGATTCGGCGACGGTTGCCGCCTTCCGCTGGCGGAACGTCGGGCCCGCCAACATGCAGGGCCGCGTCACCGACGTCGAGGGGATCCCCTCGCCGTCGCACACGTTCTTCGTCGCAAGCGCGGCTGGCGGAATCTGGAAGACCACCAACGGCGGGGTCTCGTTCCGGCCGATCTTCGAGAAGGAACGGGTGGTGTCGATGGGCGATCTCGCGATCGCGCCGAGCGACACCAATCAGATCTGGGCGGGGACTGGCGAAGAGGATTCCCGCAATTCCATCTCGCCGGGGCAGGGGATCTACAAGTCGGCCGACGGCGGCCTGACCTGGACCCTGATGGGACTCGAGAAGACCCAGGCGATCGCCAGGATCCTGGTGCACCCGCGGAATCCCGATGTGGTCTGGGTCGCCGCGCTGGGTGCGGCGTGGAACAGCAATCCCGAGCGCGGTCTCTACAAGACCACCGATGGTGGCAAGAACTGGCGTCTCGTGAAGTTCATCTCCGACAAGGCCGGCTTCATCGACATCGCGATGGATCCGACCAACCCCGACATTCTATTCGCGGCCAGCTGGCAGCGCGTGCGCGGACCGTACTTCCTCAATAGCGGCGGCCCCGGTAGTGCTCTCTGGAAGAGCACCGACGGCGGCGAGACCTGGAATGAAGTGAAGGGTGGCGGCTTCCCGGAAACGGTGAAGGGGCGCATTGGTCTGGCGATTGCGCCGAGCGATGCGCGGGTGGTGTATGCCCTGGTCGAAGCCGATTCGGTGCCGAACCCGAAGGGGAAGAAGGGCGTCGGGACTCCGGCGCAGCTGCAGAACGGTCTCTACCGTTCCGCCGATGGCGGCGCGACCTGGGCCAAGATGAACAACGTCAACGTGCGGCCGTTCTACTACTCGCAAGTCCGCGTTGACGTCAAGGATCCGAATCGGGTCTACTGGTCCTCCACGCCGGTGAGCATGAGCACCGACGGTGGCAAGACCGTGCGCCAGACGACCGTGGGCCTGCACGTCGATCACCACGCGATGTGGCTCGATCCCAATGATGCCAATCACATGGTGGTCGGCAATGACGGCGGCGTGGGACAGAGCTGGGACAAGGGCGGTAACTGGCAGTTCCTCAACTCGTTCGCGATCGGCCAGTTCTATGAAGTCTCCTTCGACTTCGCGACGCCATACAACATCTGCGGCGGCCTGCAGGACAACGGCTCGTGGTGCGGACCGAGTCGGCGCCGCAATGGTGCGATCACCAACGCGATGTGGCACAACGTCGGCGGTGGCGACGGCTTCTATACCGCCCAGGATCCGACCGATCCGAACATCATCTACTCGGAGTCGCAGGGTGGCTCGATGGGGCGCGTCGATATCTCGACCGGCCAGAGCTACCGGATCAACAAGCCCAATTGGCGCACGCGGGCCGGCGAGATGGAGGATTCCATCGCCGTGCTCGAACTCGACTCGCTGAAGGCAGCCTCACCGGCGGGGAAGAAGCGCATCACCGAGATCCGCGGGCTGGTCGCGGCCGACTCGACCGCGCTTGACCTGCGCTGGAACTGGAACACCCCGTTCTTCCTCTCGCCGCACAACCCCACCGTCTTCTATGCCGGTGCGAATCGGGTCGTGAAGTCGGTCAAGCGCGGCGAGGATCTCTTCGTGATCTCGCCCGATCTCACGATGCGCGACACGATGAAGATCCGCGTGTCGACGCAAACCACTGGCGGCATCACGACCGATGCTACCGGCGCCGAGACCTTCGGGACCATTACCACGCTGGCGGAGTCGTACAAGCGGCCCGGTCTGCTCTATGCTGGCACCGATGATGGCAAGGTCTGGCTCACGCGCAACGATGGCGGCAACTGGGAAGACCTCACGGGTCGCTTCCCCGGCGCACCGGCGGGCGCCTACGTCGTCCGCATCGAGCCGTCGTACGTCGATACCAACACCTTCTATGTCGCGTTCGATAACCACCGCGTCGGCGACTACCTGCCGTATCTCTACGTCACCACCGACTACGGCAGGACGTTCAAGTCGATCGTGAACAACCTGCCGACCGGTGGCGTCGATTTCCTCCACGTCGTGCGCGAGGATCCCGCGTCACCCAAGGTCCTCTATGTCGGCACCGACGTCGGCGCGTATCTCTCCCTCGATCGTGGGGCGTCGTGGCAGAAGTTCATGACCGGCCTGCCGACGGTGCCGGTGCACGATCTCAAGATCCAGCCGCGCGATCGGGAGTTGATCGCCGGCACGCACGGCCGCGCGATCTGGGTGGTCGACGTGGCGCCGCTGCCGCAACTGGCGGACTCCCTCACCCGTGCTGCGGCGCTCGTGGTATTCAAGCCGCGGACCGCGTGGCAGTACGGTGAACGCCGCATCAACGGTGAGGATGTGGGTCAGGGCACCTTCCGTGCGACGTCACCGACCTACGGTGCGGATATCGCCTACCGGGTCACCGGCGCCACGGCCAACACCGATCGTGCGACGATCACCATTCTCAATGCGGCAGGCGATACGGTGCAGTCGCTGACCGGCCCAGGTAGCAACGGTCTCCAGCGGGTCAGCTGGAATTTCCGGTCTCGTCCTGGTCCGCGCGCGGCACTCTCTCCCGCCGCGCTGCGCGACAGTATCAAGGGTGCCAAGCGCTTCGACGCCGTCATGGATTCGCTCACGAAGGCGGGCACCGACACCGCAGCGCTCGGTCGGGTACGACGCATCCTGCGTCCGGTCGGCGGCGCCAACCCACAGGGCGGGCGCAACTTCGGCGGAGGCGGGCCGGGTGGCCCTGGCGGTGGCCAACCGACCGGCTGGGTCGAACGGCCCGGTGAAGCAGCGGGTGGTGGCGGCCGTGGCCCGGGTGGTGGCGGAGCGGCCGGTGCCGACTCGGCGCTGGTGCGGATCGTGACCGGTCTCATCGCGGTTCCAAATGCACGCGGCGGCGGGAACAACTTCGGCGGCGGTGGCGGCGGGCTGGTGGCGTCGGGTGATTATCTCGTCGTCGTCAAGCTGGGCGACAAGATCGCGAAGACCCTGCTGCGGGTCGAGCGCGGTCCCGGTGCCGATATCGACGTCTCCTTCTTCGAAGATCACGACGATCCCGCCACCGATGGCGACGACGGCGATGATGCCGCGGACGACGCAGACGGAGGCGGTGGCTTTCCGCGTCGATGACCAAGCGCTACGACAAGGCGTATTTCGACAAGTGGTACCGCGACCCCAGGCATCGCGTGGGGTCGCGGACGCGACTGCTCCGAGAGATCGGCTTCGTCGTCGCCGTGGCGGAGCAGTTGCTTGATCGGCCCCTCCGCTCGGTGCTCGACGTGGGGGCGGGGGAGGGGCGCTGGCAACCGCTGCTGCAGGAACTGCGACCAGGCTCGCGCTATGCCGGTGTCGAGCCCAGTGAATATGCGGTTGCACGCTGGGGTGGGCGGCGCAACGTCCGTCTCGGTGATCTGGATTCGCTCGACGCCCTCGGCCTCGACGGACCGTTCGACCTCGTGGTCTGTGCCGATGTGCTGCACTACCTGCCGACCCCGGCGCTTCGCCGCGCGATGCACCAGCTTGCGCCACTCGTTGGTGGTTTGGCGTACTTGCCGACCTTCACGGCCGAAGACGACATCGACGGCGACCGGGTGGGCTTCCAGCGGCGCCGGGCAGCGACCTACCGGTCGATTCACCGGGCGGCCAATTTGATTCCCATCGGACTACACCTTTACGTCACTCGGGCACGTGCGAGTGAACTCGCCTCTCTGGAGCGGCCGCAATGACTCGCGACTCTCGGCGCTCCTGGTGGCTGCTCGGCATCGGAACTCTGGCCCTGGTGGTGTCACGGTTCGGCGCTTACGACCCCGGCACCTGGCTGATGGAGGTTTTCCCGATCTTCCTCGTGGTGCCGGTACTCATCTTCAGCGCCCGGCGCTTCCCGCTGACCCCGATGCTCTATCTGTTGATCCTGATCCACGCCATCATCCTGATGGTCGGTGGGCACTGGACATACGCGCGGGTGCCGGCCGGATACTGGGTCCAGGAACTGTTCGGGATGGTGCGCAACCCATATGACCGGCTCGGCCATTTCGCCCAAGGCTTCGTGCCCGCCATTGCGGCCCGTGAGATCTACCGGCGGCGCATCCCGCTCCCGCCCGGGAAGTGGCTCTTCTGGCTGGTCTGCTGCACCTGCCTGGCCATCTCGGCGTGCTACGAATTCATCGAGTGGTGGAGCGCACTGGCGATGGGGAACGGCGCGACAGACTTCCTCGGCACGCAGGGCGATATCTGGGATACGCAGTGGGATATGTTCACCGCCCTGATCGGCAGCGGGGTGGCGCAGTTGACCCTCGCCCGGCTCCACGAGAGCCAGCTGGCTGCGCTCCCCGAGCGACCCTCCTCCTGAACGATTAGTATTTGGCCCCGATGCCCATCACGACGCGACTCCTCGACGCCCCCGCCCTGGGGCGGGTGCTCACGCGCATGGCCTCGGAAATTGTCGAGCGCACGGCGGGACATGGTCCGGTGGTCCTGGTGGGGATCCAGCGCCGGGGCGTCCAGCTGGCCAACCGCCTCGCGCCGATGATCGAGGCGCAGCTCGACGCGCCGATCCGGCGGGGCGTGCTCGACATCACCCTTTATCGTGACGACCTGCAGGCCATCGGCCAGCGCCCGGTGGTGCACCAGACCAAGCTCCCTCCCCATCTCGACGGCACCACGGTCGTCATCGTCGACGACGTCCTCTTCACCGGACGCACGGTGCGCGCTGCCCTCGACGAGATCGCCGATTTCGGACGCCCCCATCGCGTACTGCTCGCGGTGCTGGTCGATCGGGGCGGGCGCGAACTGCCGATCGCTGCCGATATCATCGGGGCCACGGTGACCACCACCAGCGATGATCACGTGAAGGTGCTGGTGGCGGATCTCGATGGTGAGGATGCCGTCGACCTGGTGCGCGGAAGGTCCACGTGACCGCGGTGCTCGGCAAGGATCTCGTCGGGCTCGAGTTTCTTTCGCGCGAGCAGATCACCGCGATTCTCGACACGGCGGAACCGTTCAAGGAAGTGTCGGAGCGCCCGATCAAGAAGGTCCCGGCGTTGCGCGGGAAGACGATCGTCAACCTCTTCTTCGAAGCCTCGACCCGCACCCGGATCTCGTTCGAGTTTGCCGAAAAGCGACTCTCCGCCGATACCGTCAACGTTCAGGCCGTCGGCTCGTCGGTGTCCAAGGGCGAGACCCTGGTCGACACCGCGCGCAATCTCGAGGCGATGCGGATCGACATGGTCGTGATCCGTCACGGCGCATCGGGAGCTGCGCGCTTCCTCGGCGATCGCATCCGCTCCAACGTCATCAATGCGGGCGACGGCAAGCACGAGCACCCGACGCAGGCGCTGCTCGACCTGCTCACCCTGCGCGACCGGTTCGGCAAGCTTGAGGGGCTGAAGGTCTGCATCGTCGGTGACGTGCTGCACTCGCGGGTCGCGCGCAGCAACATTTGGGGCCTGCTCAAGCTCGGCGCCGAGGTTGCGGTCTGCGGGCCGCCGACACTGCTGCCGAGTCACGTGGCAGACCTCGGAGTTCGCGTGTTCCGGCGCGTTGAAGAAGCGATCGAGTGGGCCGACGCGCTCAACGTGCTGCGGCTGCAGCTCGAACGGATGCACGCCGGCTTCATCCCGTCGCTCCGGGAGTACAACCGGCTCTTCGGCGTGACCACCGAAAAGTTGTCGCGGGCACCGAAGGATCTCCTGATCCTCCATCCCGGGCCGATGAACCGCGGCGTCGAGATCGATTCCGACGTGGCCGACGGCGCCCATTCCGTGATTCTGCCGCAGGTGACCAATGGCGTCGCCGTGCGGATGGCAGTGCTTTACCTGCTGGCAGGCGGGGCGCCGGATTGGGCGTCCGCTGGAGGCGACACATCGTGAGTGCGATCCTGTTCCGTGATGGCCGCGTGATCGACCCGTCGCAACAGCTCGACGAGGTCACCCACTTGCTGGTCCAGGATGGCAAGATCGCCGCCATTGGCCGCGATCTTGGTACTCCGGATGGCGCGCGTGTCGTGGATGCGACCGGACTTGTCATCGCACCTGGGCTCATTGATGTGCACGTGCATCTTCGCGAGCCGGGGCAGGAGGATCGCGAGACGATTGCGACCGGAGCCGCGAGCGCGGTAGCCGGCGGCTTCACCGGAATCTGCGCAATGCCGAATACCGATCCGGTGATCGACAACCAGGCGGCCGTGGGATTCGTGAAGGCACGCGGGCTCGAGGCGGCGCTCGCGCGGGTCTATCCCATCGGGTGCATCTCGCTCGGGCAACGCGGCGAGCAGCTCGCCGAGTTCGGTGAAATGGTCGCGGCCGGTGCCGTGGCGGTGAGCGACGATGGCCACCCGGTGATGTCGAGCCAGTTGATGCGAACGGCAATGGAGTATGCGCGCATCTTCGGCATTCCGGTGGCCGACCACTGCGAGGACACACCGCTGGCGCACGGCGGCGCGATGCACGAGGGGATCGTGAGCACCCGCCTCGGGCTCAAGGGGATTCCCTCTGCGGCGGAAGAGATTCACGTGGCCCGCGACTGCATTCTCGCGGATCTCACGGGCGGACACGTCCACCTCTGCCACATGAGCACCCGCGGATCGGTCGACCTCATCCGCCGGGCCAAGGAGAAGGGGCTGCCGGTCACCGCCGAAGCGGCGCCGCACCATTTCTCGTTGACCCATGAACGGTGCGAAGGGTACGACACCAATGCCAAGATGAATCCGCCGTTGCGTGAGGCCGAGGATCGTGATGCGATCCGCGCGGCACTCGCCGATGGTACCATCGACTGCATTGCCACAGATCACGCGCCCCATCACTACGATGCCAAGGAGCGCGAGTTCGACGACGCACCCAACGGCATCATCGGGCTCGAGACGGCGCTGTCGATCGGGCTCCGCGAGCTGGTGCAGCCAGGATTGCTTTCGCTCGCGACGCTGATCGAGCGGATGAGCTGTGCCCCGGCCCGCCTCTGGCACCTCGATGGCGGTTCGCTGCGCCGCGGCGGGGTCGCCGACATCGTGGTCTTCGATCCCGCGGCGACCTGGACAGTGGAGCCCAGCCGCTTCCGGTCGAAGTCGCGCAACACCCCGTGGGGAGGGGAAACCCTCCCCGGCGTGGTGCACTGGACACTGGTCGCCGGACGCCCGGTATACCAGCGGGCACCGTGATAGATTTGAGGGGTCCGCAGCCCCGCTCCCGGGGAATGGCTGCCCATCAGGTATCCTGGAACCGATGACCCAGACTCCCCACGATCTCGCCGCGGTCGAGCAGCTCCTTGAAGAGCGTGACGCCATCCACGGCTGGCTGTCGCGTCTCGATGCGGCCGGCGCCGCTGCCCCAGACTCCGTGCGCGCGCGGGTGCGACGCGATTACGAAGTCCGGATGGATGGACTCACCGAGCGACTCCGCGTTCACGCCGATGCCGTAGCGGGGAAGCTTCGCGACGACCGGGCCGAGCACGCCGATCTGGCGGCGCGTGCCACCGCCGCGCGCGAGGCGCTCGCCGAGGCCGAACTCCGGCATCTGGTTGGCGAATTCGAGGGCGAGCGCTACGAGGCGGAGCGCACCCGGCACAGCAGCGATCTCGAAACCTTCGAACTCTCGCTCGCCGCTGCGTCGGAGCGGATCGGCCGGCTTGAGGATGTGCACGCACTCATTGCCGCCGCACCGAAGGTCACTCCGCCCAGCGAGCCTCTCTCGGCTCCCGTGCTCACGACGCCCGCGGTTGAACCGGCCGCGCCCGCCGAGCCGATGTCGCCGGAGATCGTGATCCAGTTCGAGTCCGAAGTCGAGGAAATCGAGATCGACGACCTGGCGCCGGATAACGACGATGACTTGCTCGCCGTCTTCGAGGACGTGGACTCGCTCCCTCCGCTGGTTGCCCCGGTCTCCGACTTTGCGCCACTCTCGTTCCGCCCGAGTGGGAATGCTCCTTCGGAGCCGGTCCGGCCGGTGACGCCGCCGCTCCGGTCGAATACCCCGCCGCTGGGGATGCCGGCCGAAAGTCCGCCACGATTCGTCCGACCGGGTGAGGTCGTTGCCGCGCCAGTCCAGGGAGATCACGCGTCTGACTCGCTCTTCGACGAGGATATCGTCGCGGCGAGCCCGACTCTGGAACAGCCAGTGAACGTGGCTGGCCGGACGCTCAGGTGCGGCGAATGTGGCGCGATGAACCGGCCGCTCGAGTGGTACTGCGAGAAGTGCGGCGCGGAGCTGACGGCCTTGTAGGGGCGGCGCTAGCGCCGCCCCGCACATGCGCCGCTCGAGGGAAAAATCTCGCCCGCCAGAGCATCAGCTCTGGCGGGCGATTTGGTGCAGGGGAGTCCAGCCTGGCTTGGAGCTTACTTCGCCTTGGCGGCGTTCAGCGCCTTCGCAAGCCGGCTCTTGGTGCGGGCCGCGGTGTTGCGGTGCACGATGTTCTTCCGCCCGGCGCGATCGATCAGCGAGGCAGCTTCCTGAAGGGCCTTCTCGGCCTCGTCGGGGGAAGCGGTCCGGACCTTCTTGATCGCGGTGCGAAGCTCGCTGCGTGCCGCCTTGTTGTGGGCGGTACGGGCCTTCGTCTGGCGCATGCGCTTCTTGGCGGACTTGATGCGTGGCACGGTGTTCCCCTGGCAGCTGCGTTGATCAGATGGGGGAGGCCCACCGAGGGTCCCCGCAAGCCCTGTAGGATAGTGAGCCGAGCCCCGGCCGACAAGGGGGGAGAGGGCCAAACCTTTGACCAAGTCGCTGTCCCGGGCTAGGTTGGACCACTTCTCCTGCGCCGAAGGATCTCCCCTGCTGGACTTTCTCCTCGCCCTCCCAATGCTGCTCTTCGCCCTTGTGGCGCACGAGTTCGCCCACGGCTGGGTTGCCCACTCCCAGGGAGACGACACCGCCTACAATCTGGGGCGGTTGACGCTCAACCCGATTCCCCATATCGACCCCTTCCTGACCCTGATCCTGCCGATCGTGCTCTGGGTCGGGTCCAATGGGGCGTTCACCTTTGGCGGGGCGAAGCCGGTCCCGATCAATCCGCGGAATTTCCGGAACTACCGCCGCGGTGACATCCTGACCTCCGGGGCGGGCGTCGTCACCAATGCCGTGCTGGCAGTGGCCTGCACCCTGTTGATCATCCTGGTGGGCTGGCTCCACCAGCTCAGCGGCGGCCTCGGCACCTCCACGGCCAACGCCGCCCAGCGGATGCTGACCTACGGGGTGATGATCAACTGCGTCCTGGCGGTGTTCAACCTGATCCCGATCCCGCCGCTCGATGGCTCCCGGCTCTTCTACCACCTGCTCCCCCCGGCGCTGGGGGCGCGGTACCGCGCGCTCGACCGGTTCGGGTTCGCGATTCTCCTCGTGCTGATGCTGCTGGGGAAGGGGCTGATTACCACCCTCCTGACCCCCGCGTACTGGAGCGCCGAGCACCTGCTCGCCCTGGCCAACCCCTTCGCGGTGGCTGCTTCCGCCGACATCTTCCAGCCATGAGTACAACGCTTGACCCGCTCGCCGGGGAGCTGGAGCAGGGTGCCGGGTTTGTCGTGGCGCTCGACGGTTTCACCGGGCCTCTGGATCTTCTCCTGCATCTGGTGCGCGAGGAGCAGATCGATATTGCCGATATTCCCGTCGCGCGCATCTGCGACCAGTTCCTCGGCATCATTCATTCGCTCGGGCTGAACCAGGCCGCCGACTATCTCGAACTGGCCGGTCGGCTGATTCGACTCAAGGCGCAACTGCTGCTGCCGCGTCGCACCGACGACGACGAATGGGAAGATCCGCGCGCCGAACTGGTGCGCCGACTGCTCGAGTATCAGCAGATCAAGGAAATTGCGCTGCAGTTCTCGCGGATGGCGGAGCGTCGGGCGCTGCGCTGTGCCCGCGGGTTCCTGCCGCCGCCGGGTGAGGCGCCACCACCACTCCCGCTGACGATGGACCTGCTCGACCTGCTGGTCGCCGTCGAGCGCGTGGTGATGAACATTCCCTCGCCGGTGATGCACAGCATCGTGACGCGTCCACTCGATGTCGAGTCGGCCGTGACGCGAATCGAGGAGCTGCTCGCGGCGCACGAGCATTTCGACTGGCGTGATGCCCTCGGACCTCAGCCCACCATCGTGGTGCTGCTCTCCACCCTGCTTGCCATCCTGGAACTCGCACGTCGTGGCATCTGCCGCGTGCGCCAGGATCTTCCCTTTGCCACGTTGGTGATTGCCCGTGAGCTCGCTGAACCCGCTGTCGCAACTGCTTGAGGCTGCGTTCTTCGCGGCCAACCGTCCCCTCACGCTCGATGAGCTGGAGGGGCTGGAGCCCGAGGCCGCCCCGGCAGAAATTCGCACCGCACTCGATGAGTTGCGGGAGCATTACGACTTCGGTGGCCATTCCATCGAGGTCGTCGAGATCGGTGGCGGCTTCCAGATTCTTACCCGGCCGGCGTTCGCCGCCGCCGTGGAACGCGCCCACGCGATGCAGCGCCAGCCGCGACTCTCCGCCGCGACGCTCGAGACCCTCGCGACGATCGCGTACCGCCAGCCCGTCGGGCGCGCGGAGATCGAGGAAATTCGCGGGGTGAACTCCGGCGGCGTGTTGCGCACGCTGCAGGAGCGCGGGCTCATCGAAGTGATCGGCCGAAGCGAAGCGCTCGGTCGTCCGCTGCTCTACGGCACCACGCCACTCTTCCTCGAGTTGCTCGGCATCAACGACCTCGCCGACCTGCCACGCGCCGAAGAGCTCACGATCGCACTGCAGCCGCATCGTCCCGAGCCCGAACCTGAAGGTGATGCTGCCGGATTTGCCTCGGTCGAGGAGGGCTGATGCCCCCGATGCGATTGCAGCGCTTCCTCGCGCGAGCGGGGGTGGCGTCACGTCGGCAGGCGGAACTGCTGATCACCGAAGGAAAGGTCCGGGTCGACGGCAAGCCGGCCGAGCTGGGGATGTCGGTCGATCCCCAGAAGGCGCGCGTCACCATCGGCAAGAAGGTGATCAAGCTGGCGGAGCGTCGCTGGATCGCGCTCAACAAGCCGATGGGTGTCGTCACCACGGCCGATGACGAGGAAGGGCGCAAGACCGTCTTCGACCTGATCAAGGAATCCAACGGTCTCACCTATGTGGGGCGCCTCGACGTGGCGACCACCGGCCTGTTGTTGCTCACGACCGACGGCGAAGCGGTGCATCGCCTCACGCACCCCAAGTACCGGGTACCGCGCAGCTACATCGCACTGGTCCACGGGGTCGACACGGCCGTGCTCGATCAGCGCTCCAAGGAGAAAGTGGTCATCGAGGGGCGCCCCGTCGTCCCCTCGCGCGTACGGGTCCGCCCAGGCAAGGATGGCCGCAGCGTGCTCGAGGTGACACTGAGTGAGGGTCGAAATCGTATCGTGCGACGCTGGGTCGAGGAGATGGGCGGCAAGGTCGAGCGACTGGCCCGCGTCTCGTACGGTCCGGTACGGCTCGACGATCTGCCGAGCGGACACTGGCGTCCGCTCACGCCGCAGGAAGAGCGCGGCATCTACAAGGCGATCGGCATGAAGGACGAGGAGGACTAGTGGCGTTTCCGGTTGCGGCGGTGATGACCGAGGTTCGCAAGCGAATCGTCGGTCAGGAGACGATGGTGGAGCGGTTGCTGATCGGCCTGCTGACGGGCGGGCATGTCCTGCTCGAAGGTGTGCCGGGGCTCGCCAAGACACTGACGGTGCGGACGCTCGCAGATGTGCTGAACGCGTCATTTTCCCGGATCCAGTTCACGCCCGACCTCCTCCCGGCCGATGTGGTCGGGACGATGATCTTCGAACAGCAGCGTCAGGCATTCACGGTACGCCACGGGCCGATCTTCGCGCAGATCGTGCTCGCCGACGAAGTGAACCGCGCTCCGGCCAAGGTGCAGTCGGCACTGCTTGAGGCGATGCAGGAACGGCAAGTGACCATCGGCGGCACCTCGTATGCGCTGCCCGAACCATTCCTCGTCCTCGCGACCCAGAACCCGATCGAGAACGAAGGGACCTATCCGCTGCCGGAAGCGCAGCTCGATCGTTTCCTGCTGAAGATCAAGGTCGGCTATCCCGATCGTGCCGAGGAGCGCGAAGTCCTCACCCGGATGAGCGCCTCGTTCGACAGCATCCCGGTGCAACGCCTCGCCGAGCCGGCGCAGGTGCTAGCCGCCCGGGCGCAGATCGAGGCGATCCATCTCGATGCCCGACTGGCGGATTACATCGTCGACCTCGTTCGTGCCACACGCGAACCGGCCGCGATCGGCCTCGGCGCGCTCACACCGATGATCGCCTTCGGCGCCTCGCCGCGCGCATCGATCGCCCTGGCGCAGTGCGCGCGTGCCCACGCGTACTTGCGGGGTCGCGACTACGTCACTCCGGCCGATGTGCAGGCGCTGGCCCCGGATGTGATGCGTCACCGCATTGTGCTCACGTTCGACGCCGAGGCCGAGGGCCTCGATACCGACGCGGTCATCGCGCAGGTGCTGGCCGCGGTACCGGTGCCGTGAGATGGCGGGCATTCTTCCCCCCGCGCTGCTGAAGCAGGTCCGCACGCTCGCCCTGCGCGGGCGGCGTGCGACCGATGCGATTCTGGGTGGTGAAGTCCGGTCCCTCTTCCGCGGGACCGGGATGGAGTTCACCGACATCAGGCCATACACCGAGGGCGATGATCTTCGCCTGCTCGACTGGAACCTGCTGGCGCGCACCGGCCTGCCGTATGTCAAGCTTTACACCGAAACCCGCGAACTCACGCTGCTGCTGCTGGTCGACCACTCGCCCTCTACTGGCGTAGGCGATCCGGCGCCGAAGGTCGAGCGCGCCGCAGAAGTAGCCGCCTTGCTGGCGCTGGTCGCGACGCAGCAACATGACCGCGTCGGGCTCGTCGCCTTCTCGAATACCGTCGGACCGGTCATCCCTCCGGGGCGGGGCCAGCGACACGCCTTTGGCGTCGTGCGGAAGCTGTTCGGCCTGGAGCCCTCCGGAACCGGGACCGACCTTGCGGGCGCCCTGCGCGCTGCCGGCTCCCTGCTCAAGCGCCGGTCGCTCATCGTCATCATCTCCGACTTTCTCGCGCCCGACTGGGAGACTCCGTTGCGCGGCCTCGCGGCGCGGCACGAGATCACCGCCGTCTCGCTTGAGGATTCGCGCGAGACCCAGCTCCCCGATGGTGGCTGGGTCACGGTGGCTGGTGCCGAACGCGGCGCACCGGTGCTCTTCGATGCCGGTGACATTCTCGCGCGCCGCCGCGCCGAGGCCGCCGTGAAGCGCGCGCGGGCGAAGCGCACCGCCTCGCTCAGCGCGGCTGGGGTGCGTGAGGTCGTCGTCCGCACCGACGGCGAATACCTCCCTGCGTTGCGGGCCGCCTTCAGTCGCAGCGCGCGACGCCGATGAGGCAACAGCCGCCGCAGCAGCATACCGTCGGCGACACGCTGACCATCGTGCAGCGCGTTCGGGTGCCGTCCGATGCCGTGGTGCAACCGCGGGCACCTGCCGACTCCGCACTCGTCACCATGCTGATGCCGCCTTCGCTCACTCGCGAAGGCGAAACGGTGCGCATCGCCTATCACGTCGCGTTGTGGCAGGCCGGAACCAACGAGCTCACCCTCCCGGGCGCTGTGGTCGTGTCTTCCGGCGGCCATGTCGACACGCTCCCGGACTCCCATGTCTTGCTGCAGGTGTCGTCGCTCCTGCCGGTTGGCAAGGCGGTGGCGACGGTCCAGCCGCGGGGTGCGCGCACGGTGCTGCCGCGTGCCGACCGAACAGCGCTGCCGTTCCTCGTCGTTCCCGGCATCGTGCTCCTCATCCTGGCCGGAGCGTGGTGGTGGCGTCGTCGTCGCGGGCCCGCCCGCGCGCAGGGTCGCCCGCTGGCGCCGACGCCGATCGATTCCGAGCGGATCGCGCGCTGGCTCGCAGCGGGCGAGGCTCAGCTCGCGCTGACTCACGTCGAAGCGCTGCTGCGGGACAATCCCGATCTGGCGGAGTGGCGCGCGCGTGCCGCCGCAGCACGTTACGCCCGGGGTGCCGATGCCGAATTGGCCGCCCTGGTGCGTGAAGGGTGGGAGCGAGTCCGGTGATTGGCTTCGTGCGACCGCTGCTCCTGCTGCTGCTCCTCGCGCTGCCATGGTGGTGGTGGCGTCGCCGGAGGCTGCCACCAGCGACCGCCATCGTCAGCGACACCGCGCCATTTGTTGCGGCGACACGGGGGCGCTGGAAACTCTGGCTGCCACCAGCGCTGCGATCGCTCGCCCTCGCCCTCCTGGTCTCGGCTGCGGCGGGGCCGTATCGCCGCGGCGATCGAACCATCGTGAATGCCGACGGCATCGCCATCGTGATCGCGATGGATGTGTCGAGCTCGATGTTGGCGGAGGATTTCACCCCCGCCAATCGCCTCGAAGTCGCGAAGCAACAGGCGCTCGCCTTTGTGCGCGGCCGCACGGCCGACCGGATCGGCCTGGTGACCTTTGCGGGTGAGGCGCTCACCCAGGTGCCGGTGACCCTCGACTATCCAGCACTCGAACGTGCCATCGAGTCCGTCAAGATTGGCGACCTCGAAGATGGCACGGCCATCGGCTCGGGCCTCGCGACGGCAGTCGCGCGTCTGCGCAAGGTGCCCGGCAAGGAGAAGGTGATCCTCCTCCTCACCGACGGCGAGAACAACCGCGGATTGATCGACCCCAGGACGGCAGCGCAGACGGCGCAGGCGTTTGGCATCAAGGTCTATACCATCGGCGTCGGTACCGAGGGGCAGGCGCGCTTTCCGACAGGGCAGGGGCTCAACGGCTTCCGCTACGAGATGCTGCCGGTCCGCATCGATGAGGTGCTGCTCAAGGAGATCGCCGCCAACACCGGCGGGCGCTACTTCCGCGCCAAGGATGCCGAGGCGCTGATCCGCATCTTCCAGCAGATCGACCGGCTCGAACGGACACCGATCGATGTGGTGCGCTATACCCGGCACGAGGAGTGGACGCGGCCCTTCCTGGTCGCGGCGCTGGTGCTGCTGGGCCTCGAGCTCCTGCTCTCCACCACCACCGTGGTGCGGATCCCGTGAAGATCGAATACCCGATGTTGCTGATGGCCGCACCGCTCCTCACGATCGGCATATTCGCGCTGGGCTGGGCCGCGCGTCGTCGTCGACGTGCTGCGGCAGCATCGTGGTCCGCAGCGCTCGGCGCGCAGGCAATGCGCATCGGGCGTCGTTCGCCCTGGCTCCTCGCGCTGGTGGCCTTGCTGACCGCGATCGGCATGGCCGGGCCACGATGGGGAAGCCTGTCGCAGACCACCGAGTCGCGGGCGATCAACGTGATGGTCGTGATGGATGTCTCGCGCTCGATGACAGCAACGGATGTGCTCCCCGATCGTCTCACTCGCGCGAGCGGACTCGCTCGTCGTCTCGTGCAGGACCTCGGCGGAGATCGCATCGGGCTGATCGCATTCAGCGGACGTGGCTATCTCCTCTCACCACTCACGCTCGACCAGAGCGCGATCGCCCTGCAGCTCGACGCCCTCGATGCCGAGATGGCGAGCGAAGGCGGCTCGGCTCTCGCAAATGCGCTGAATCAGGCGCGCATCGTTCTCAATGCATCATCGCAAGGCGGGGATCGCGCCATTGTCGTCTTCACCGATGGCGAGAGCTTCGATGACGGTTCCGAACTCGCAGCCGCCGGACGCGCGCTGCACGACGCGAAGATCACGCTCGTGGCCGTGCCCGTGGGAGAAACCTCCGGTGCGCGAATTCCGGAAGCGGCGGGCGGCTTCCGGAAGGACTCCAACGGCCGCGAGATCATCACCTACCGGCGCGACGATCTGCTGCGAATCGCGGTCGAGGCAGCAGAAGGGGTGATGGTCCCGGCAAATGCGGCCGACCCGTCGGGCGAAGCGAGACGCGTGCTCTCCCGGTTGGCGCGTGCACCCGCGAGTGACCGTGCGACTGCCGACCTCGTGCCGCGCGCCTGGATCTTCGCGCTGATGGCCGCGCTGCTCCTGCTGGCGCAGACCGTGACGCGTCGGAGCGCTGCACTCGTCGGACTGCTCCTGGTGGTGGGTGCCGGCGTGGCCCGGGCGCAGCGTCCATCGGCCGGTTCGCGTCTGCTCGCCCATGGCGACAGCGCCGCCGCTCGCGTCGCCCTGCTGCACGAAGCCACCCGACTCAATTCGGACACTGCATGGTTCAACGCCGGCACGGCCGCACTGCTCGCGGGCGACATGCCGACGGCGACACTGGCGCTGCAACGCGCCACCACATCCCTCGACCCAGAGCTCCGCCGACGCGCACTCTACAACCTCGGCACCGCGTACCTGCAACAGGCACGTCGAGACACGACGCGTCGCGATTCGCTGCTGACCGCCGCCGCCTCGCAGTTGCAAAGCGCCCTGCTCCTCGGGCCGAACGACCGCGATGCCAAGTTCAACTACGAACTCGCCCGCAAACTCCGACCCCCTACGCCACCCAATCCGTCGGGGGGCGGCGGGAAAGGGAAGGGGCAGCCGCCGCCGGCGCCACCGAAGAATGACAAGGGCGCGATGAGCAAAGCCGAGGCCGAACAGGTGCTCAGCGCGATGGAACGCGCCGAGCGCGAGACGCGGCAGAGTCAGTATCAGAAGCAACGCCGTGGGCAGCCGCCCACCGGGCCGGACTGGTAATGCTGATCGCCTTGCTGTTCACGCTGGTGGCGCAGGACACCACCGGACTGTCGCCACGCGCGCGCGCGATGCTCGATCGCTTCCCGCTGCCGCGCACCGGCGAGGTCTCGATCGCAACGCACTTCTCCACCGACACGGCATGGTTCGGGGAGCAGGTCGAGCTCGTGACGGCGGCGTGGTTCCCGCGTGAGCTGCGTAATCGACTGCGCCACACCCCGAACCTGTTGCCTCCGGCGTTGAGCGGGCTCTGGAGCGTGCAGGCGCAGGCGAACATGTCGATGGCGGCGACGCGCCTCGTCGGCGGTCAGCTCTACGACCTCTTTGTTGCGCATCAGACGCTCTTCCCGCTCGGCGGCGGCAAGATCACCGTGCCCCCAGCGATCCTGACCTACTCGGTGCCGGCGTCGCTCTCGTTCTTCGCACCAGAGCAACGCAAGACCCTCTCGTCACGACCCGCAACACTGGTAATCCGCCCCATCCCGGCGCGGCTCTCGAGCGAGCTCGGGAGCGGGCCAACGGCGCGTGCCGTGAAGGTGGTGTGGCGCGGCGTCAGCGGTGCGATTCACGCCGGGACACCCGCGATGATCGAGCTGGTGCTCGCGGGCGAGGGCAACATCGCGCTCTGGCCCACTCCCGAGGTGGCTTGGCCCTCAGGAGTTCGCGTCTATCCCGACCGGACCGAGGAACGTGCCATCGATATCGCCGGCCGACGCGGTGGCGAGAAACGTTTTCGCTTTACCGTGGTTGCCGATAGCGAGGGGGTCCTCTCACTGCCGCAGGTGCGCTACCCCTACTTCGATCCTGTCACGGCAGAGGTCAACACGGCGATGACCGACGCGGTGGCGCTGGTGGTCCTGCCTGGCACCGGCGCAGGAGCGCTGCGGCGGGTGCTGCCGATTGTCGATGAAGAGCAGGTGCCGGTGGCATCGGCGGTGGTCGCGCGGGCGCCATGGGCGCTCCCGGCGCTCTTCCTCCTGCCGTTGCTCGTGGTGGCGTGGCGTCGTCGCCGGCGTGCGCCTCGCGCGGTCCCGAGCGCGCCACGTTCGCCTGAGAATGAACTGCGCGACCTGCTGGGCACGCGCGGTGAAGCATCCCCGGAAACCGTAGTGCCCGTGCTCCGGCGTCGGGGAGTTCCCCGGGAAGATGCCGAAGGGGTACGTCAGTGGCTCACTGCGGCCTCGCGCCGCCGCTACGGGCCGCCCGGGGCCGATGTCACGCCACCACCGGCACCGCTCGCGCGCGTGCTCAAGCGACTGCGCAGCGCGATGCGGCTGACACCGCTGGTGGCGGTATGCTGCGTCGCCCGTGCCGATGCCCAGGCGTTGTCCGACGGTGCTGCCAGGTATCAGGCGGGTGAGTACCACGAGGCGGCAGTTGCCTTCGATGAGGCACGACTTCGGTCACCGAATTCGGTCGGGAGCTGGCGGAATCTTGCGGCGGCGCACTGGCTCGAAGGTGACGATGTCGGCGCTGCCGCGGCCTGGGTCCGGGCGCTCGAGCTTGCGCCGCGCGACGCGGTGACCCGGGCCGAGTGGCATGGTGCCGGCGGGATCCCCGGCGAAGTGCGTGCGCTCGCGCCCACGCTGCCGGTGAGTCGCGACGAGCTGCTACTGATCAGCCTCGGTTGCTGGCTGGTCGGCTGGGGTCTCGCTGCCGTTCGGGCACGTCGTGTCGCGCTGTTGTTCGGGCTCGTGGCGCTGCTCGCGCTCGGGGTTGCCGGGCTCCGGTTCCAGCTGGAGTCGCAGGATCGCGCGCTGCTGCGGCCCGGTGCAGTGCTGCGGGTCTCGCCACACCCTGCGGCGCCGTCGCTGGGCGATGGTGCGGCGTGGACACTCGCGCGGGTGGAGCAGCAGCGTGCCGGATGGCTGCTGGTGCGGCTCGACGGTGGCCGGCGTGGCTGGCTACCCGGCAGCGCAGTCGCCCCCCTTGGACCGCTAGATTGAGGTGATGCCCACCGAGGCCGTTCGCCGGATTGCGATTCTCCCTGATGCGGTTGCCAACCAGATCGCCGCCGGCGAAGTGGTGGAGCGACCAGCCTCGGTGGTCAAGGAACTCGCTGAAAATGCGCTCGACGCGTCGGCCCGCCACGTGCGCGTCGCGATCGAGAACGGCGGCAAGACCGTCATTGAAGTCGCCGATGACGGTGTCGGCATGAATCGCGACGACGCCATCCTCGCACTCGATCGCCACGCCACCAGCAAGATCCGCTCGACCAGCGACCTCGTCGGCATCGGGACGTTCGGCTTCCGTGGTGAAGCGCTCCCCGCGATCGCGTCAGTGACGCGATTCACGCTGCTCACGACGTCGGCCGACGGCATCGGCACCGAAGTGGCCGTGACCGGGGGCCGAATCGACGAGGTACGCGATGCCGCCCGGCAGCGCGGCACAACCATTACCGCGCGCGCGGTCTTCTTCAATACTCCGGCGCGTCGCAAGTTCCTCCGATCAGCGGCGACCGAGACGCGGGCCGTGATCGACGCGGTCAGCACGCTTGCGCTGGCGCACCCGGCAGTGGGATTCGAGCTGGTCATCGATGGCCGTCCGCGGCTGGTCGTGCCAGCGGACCAGCCGCGGGAGGAGCGACTCGCCGCGGTCTGGGGCCCCGACCTCGCGCGCACATTGCTGCCGGTCTCCTTCGCCGTGGGTGGTGTCCTGGTCGAGGGCTTCACGCAGCGACCGGCCGACGCGCAGCCCACCGGGCGACGGACGCAGTTGTTCGTCAACGGCCGTCCCTTCCGCGACAACTTCCTGATTCGCGCGGCCGAAGCCGGGTATCGCTCGGCGATTCACCCGGGTGACCGGCCGTCGCTCTTCCTGAACGTCCGAGTTGATCCGGCCGAAGTAGACGTCAACGTCCACCCGGCGAAGCTCGAGGTGCGCTTCCGGGAACGCTTCGCGGTCGAGCGCGCCGTCGAAGAAGCCGTGCGGCACGCGCTCGGGGCACTCGTCGCATCGGCCGTCGTCGGCGAGGCGCCGCTGGCAGGCGCCGTGCCTGCCCCACGCTGGCCAGAAGTGTCAGACGAACAACTCCCGCCGCCTGACCTCTTTGCCCCGCTCGACGGTGAGCCGGAAGACACAGCACCCGCAGCTGCCGCCGCAGCGACCGCGTCTGCCTGGAACACGCCACTGCTGCAGCTCGCCGACACGTACATCTGTTACGAATCGCCCGATGGGATGGTGATCGTCGATCAGCACTCGGCCCACGAGCGCGTGCTGTACGAGGAAGTGATGCGGGAACTCGCCGGCGAGGGAATTCCGGCGCAGCGGCTCCTCCTTCCGCTGACGATCGAGCTCACCGACGAGGAAATCGATGTCACGGTGACGCATGCCGAAGAACTTCGTCGCATCGGCTTCGAAGTGGAGCCCTTCGGGGGTCGAACCGTTGCGATTCACGGGGTGCCGAATCCGCATCCTCGCTTCGATGCCGCGAGCTGCTTCCGGGAGATGGTGGCCGACCTCGCACGAGGTCGCTTCGGCGGATGGGCCAATCGGCTCGAGCGCTTCGCGGCCACCTATGCCTGTCGCGCTGCGGTGAAGGCAGGACAACGCCTCGACGAACGAAGCATGCGCGAACTCCTGCTGCGGCTCTTCGGCTGCCGGCTTGCACCGCACGATGTGCACGGGCGCTCGACCATCGTGCAGCTGCCCCGGGAAGAACTGGAGCGTCGTTTTGGCCGACGCTAGGACGCCGATCATCCTCGGCCCCACCGGCGTGGGGAAGACCGCGATTGCGCTGGCCCTCGCCGAGTACTGGCCGATCGAAGTGGTCTCCGCAGATTCACGACAGGTCTATCGCGGGCTCGATATCGCCACGGCCAAGGCCACGCGCCGCGAACGTCAGCGCGTACCGCATCACCTGCTCGACCTGATCCCGCCGGGAGAGCGCTACAGTGCCGGCCGGTTTGCTGTCGATGCAGCCGAGGCAATTGCCGAGATCAGGTCTCGCGGCAAGCTGCCGGTGGTGGTGGGGGGAACCGGGCTGTATCTCAAGGCGTTGGTCGATGGGCTCTTCCAGGAGCCGCCGCTCGATCGGCCGCGCCGCGACGCGCTGCTCGCGGTCACGGCCGGCATGGACAACGCCACGCTGGTGCGCTGGGCAGCGCGGCTCGACCCCGGGATGCCTGAGGGAAGTGGCCGGCAGCGCGCGTCGCGCGCCATCGAGATTGCCCTGCTGACGGGCTTCTCACTGCGCTGGTGGCAGCGCTCGGTGGCGGCGCAAGGCGTGGTCAACCCGTGGATGGTCCGACTCACGGTGCCGCGGCAGGTGCTGCATCAGCGCATCCGGGTGCGCACCGAAGAGATGCTCCGGCGAGGCCTGCTCGAAGAGGTGGCCGCGGCGCTCGCTGATGGCGCACCCGCTGAGGGCCCCGGGATGGATGGCATCGGCGTGCGCGAAGCGGTCGCCGTGCTGCAAGGGCGGCTGCCGCAGGAATTGCTGGTCGACCTGGTGGCGACAGCGACCCGCCAGTATGCCAAGCGTCAGGAGACGTGGTTTCGTCACCAGGTGGCGGGCGAGATGTTCACCCTCGACGCCACCAGGTCACCAGAACAGCTCGCGGCGACGATCGCTGCGGAATGGGAGCGAGTGTCGCAATGAAGATCGGCATCACCTGCTATCCGACTTACGGCGGTTCCGGCGCGATGGCCACAGAGCTGGGGCTCGATCTGGCCCGGCGCGGTCATGAAGTGCACTTCATCACCTTCGACTCGCCGTTCCGGCTCCGTGGCTACGCCGAGCGCACCTATTTCCATGAAGTCGACACGGCGATGAGCCACTATCCGCTGTTCGAGCATTACCCCTACACGCTCGCACTCGCGTCGCGGCAGTACGAAGTGGCACTTCAGGAAAAGCTCGACCTCCTCCATGTGCACTATGCCATCCCGCACGCCACGACCGCCTTTCTTGCGCGCGAGATGCTGGCGCCCGAACTTCCGCTCAAGGTCATCACGACGCTGCACGGCACCGACATCACCCTGGTGGGTCAGGAGGCATCGTTCTACGCGATCACCAAGTTCTCGATCGAGCGATCCGATGGTGTCACGGCCGTCTCGGCGTTCCTGCGCGACGAGACCTACCGTGCCTTCGGGTGCGTGTCGTGTGATCTCGCCGTCATTCCGAATTTCGTGAACCTCGCCGAGTACCACCCCGGTGCGGTGACCAAGGGGAGCGTGCTCGCGCCGGCGGGGCACAAGGTGCTCTCGCACATCTCCAACTTCCGCGAAGTGAAGCGGGTGAAGGATGTAGTCCGGATCTTCGCGCGCGTGCGACGCGCCATCCCCAGCACGCTGGTGATGGTCGGTGACGGCCCTGAACGCCTCGACGCCGAGCGGGAGGCCCGTGAGCTCGGCGTCGCCGACGACGTGCGCTTTCTTGGCCGGCTCGACACGGTGGCGCCGATTCTCGCGGCGACCGATCTCTTCCTGCTTCCCTCGCAGACCGAGTCGTTCGGGCTCGCCGCCCTCGAGGCGATGGCCTGCGGCGCGCCGGTGCTCGCGTCACGCATCGGCGGGCTTCCCGAAGTGGTGGTCGACGGCGTCAACGGGATTCTCGAGCCGCCGGGTTCGGTGGAAGCAATGGCCCGTCGCGCCATCGACATGCTGAAGGATCGCAATCGCCATGAGGCGATGCGCGAAGCAGCCGTGGCACGGGCGGCCGAATTCTCCGCGGATGTCGTCGTGCCTCAGTATGAAGCCTTCTACCGCCAGGTCCTCGGTCGCTGATGCTTTTTGCCCCGATCATCATTGCCATCATTCTCGGTCTCGTCGAAGGCGCGACCGAATTTCTGCCGGTCTCCTCGACCGGCCACCTCATTGTCGTCGGCGGCCTGCTCAACTTCACCGGCCAGCGTGCCGCGACGTTCGAGATCGTCATCCAGCTCGGCGCAATCCTCGCAGTCATCTGGCACTACCGGGCGACGCTCTGGCATCTCGTCACGCGGTTGGTTGGAGACCCGGCCGAGCGGCGACTGGCGGGCAATCTCGTCCTGGCGTTTCTCCCCGCGGCGATCATCGGTTTGCTGGCACACGACTGGATCAAGGCGAATCTCTTCTCACCCACTACGGTCGCCGCCGCGTTGATTGTCGGTGGCGTGATCATGCTGGTGCTCGAGTGGTTCCGGCCCGCCGTGACGACCGGAACCATTCGTGATATCACACCACGGCAGGCCCTCGGCATCGGCTTCGCGCAGGTGCTCTCGATGGTCCCGGGCACCTCGCGTGCGGCGGCCACGATCCTTGGTGGTTACGGGCTCGGCTTGTCCCGACCGGCTGCCACCGAGTTTTCGTTCCTCCTCGCCATTCCCACGATCGTCGGCGCGGCCGGACTCGACCTGGTCAAGAGTCGCGACCTGCTGACCATGGCCGACTTGCCGATGTTCGCCGTCGGCACGTTGGTGGCCTTCGTCGCCGCGCTCGGCGTGATTCGCGGCTTCCTGCGATTCATCGAGCGGCATTCGTTCGTGGCATTCGCCTGGTACCGGATCGCGTTCGGCGGGCTGCTCGCGTTGCTCTTCGCGATGCGCGCGATGTGAGCCGCTAGTGCCCGAGTTGGTTCGCGTCGCAGATGTGGCGAGTACGATGGAAGCGGCGCACGCGCTGGCGCAGCAAGGCGCGGCGCATGGAACCGCCGTGGTGGCCGAGCGGCAGAGCGCCGGGCGCGGTACCCGCGGGCGTCAGTGGTCCGCGGAGGCAGGGGGGCTCTGGCTCTCGGTGGTCGCCCGACCGACGCGCACCGATGCCCTCGAAGCGCTTTCGCTTCGCATCGGACTGGTGCTCACGGCGTTGCTCGAGCGCACCTTTCCGTCGCTCCCGCTCATTTCGCTCAAGTGGCCGAACGACCTGATCCTCGACGAGCGGAAACTCGCCGGCATTCTCTGTGAGGCGCGCTGGGCCGGCTCGGTCTGCCAGTGGGTCGTGATCGGGGTCGGCCTGAACGTCACCAATCCGCTCGAGGATTCGCTCACCTTTGGCGCCACCCGGCTCGCTGACTGGGTTGCGAATGCCGACGCCGCAACGCTCGCCTCGCCCTGTGCAACGGCTGTCGCAACCGCCGCCCGTGCCGCCGGGCCATTGACCTCGGCCGAACTCAACGCCTTCGCGGCTCGAGACTATCTGACTGGTCGGCGGGTCTCCGATCCGGTTGCCGGCACGGCCGAAGGAATCACCGCCGCAGGGGCCTTGCGGGTCCGTACCGACTCCGGCCCGGTCAGGGAAATCCTGGGCGGGGTGGTCACCACGCCCGGTTGACGCGAGATTCCACCAATGCTTCTTGCCCTGGATATCGGGAACACCGAGGTCACGGTCGGGCTCTTCGCCGGCAGTGAGCTCCGCGGCCACTGGCGGCTCACCACTGCGGCCGATCGGACGCCCGACGAATGGGCTGTCGCGCTCGAGGCCTTTCTGGTGCGGGCAGGGCACTCGCCGGCCGAGATCCGGGCGGCCTGCATCGCGTCGGTGGCCCCGGGAGTAACCCAGGCACTGGTTCAGGCGGTACGGATTTCGGTGACCTCTATCGTCGGGCTGGTCGAGCCCGCCGCGGCACTTCCGCTTGTCCTCGACGTCGATGAGCCGCTCTCGGTTGGTGCCGACCGCATCGCGAACGTGCTCGCCGCACTCGCACTGCATCCTGGCGATAGCATCGTGGTCGACTTCGGCACTGCAACGACCTTCGATTGCGTGACTGCGGACCGACGCTTCATCGGCGGTTCCATCATGCCGGGGTTACGGACCTCAGCAGAGCAGCTGGTGCGGAAGGCCGCCAAGCTCACCGCCACCGAACTCCTGCCACCCGCCCGCGCGATCGGGCGACGGACAGACGAGCACATCCGCGGCGGCGTGCTCTTCGGCGCTGCCGATGCTGTCGACGGAATGGTGCGACGCATTCGCGCCGAGTGGCCGGGCGGCGCGCGCCCCAAGGTCGTTGCGACGGGCGGGCTCGCTGCGCTGATTGCGCCACTTACGTCGAGCATCGAGATCGTGGATCCCGACCTCACGCTGCACGGCCTGCGGGTCGCCGCCGTCGCGCTGGGGCTGGTCCAGTGAGCGCGGCGTTGGGAAGTGAGAATGCGCTCACTGCGACACCGTCGCGGCGCGTGGCGCATCGCGTTCTCGGCCCCGCGCTGCCATATCTGCTGCAGTTGCGTCCGCTCGAATGGCCGATCGTGGCCGCGCACACCACCCTTGGCTGGCTGCTCGCGTCAGGATTGCGACCGCTCGACCGGCACGGCGCGCTGGGGCTCGGGGTCTGGGTCGTCGCCCTCAACGGCGGATCGCTGGCGCTCAACTCTGCCTTCGATCGAGACAACGGCGATGTCGCTTACCTGCGCGAACCGCCGCCGGTGCCACACGGCCTCGCCTGGTTCGCCGGGGCGCTGATCTTTGTCGGTGCGCTGCTGACCTGGACGATGCCGCTGCCATATCGCATCGGCTATCTGCTCTGCGCCTTGCTCTCGGTGCTCTACTCGGTCCCGCCATTTCGACTCAAAGGCGTTGGCGGTGTCGACTGGCTCATCAATGTCCTTGGCTTCGGCATCGCGACGCCGGTCGCCGGCTGGGCGCTGAGTGGGCGCCCCTTCACGGGACCGATCACGCTCGTGGTCTGGGCGTTCTGCCCGCTCTTCGCGGCGCTCTACCCGCTGACCCAGCTCTACCAGATGGACGAGGATCTCGCGCAAGGGGAAACCACATTGGTGCTCCGTCTGGGTACCCGACGCAGTCTGGCCGCAGCGTTGCTGGCGACCGGGCTTGCCTTCGGACTCCTGTGCGGGGCAGCGTGGCAGTCGGGCTGGCGGGGTGGGGCGGAATGGCCGCGCTGGGCGGCCCTCGGCTGCGCGCTCGCGGCGTGGCTCGTCGTGCTCTGGCCGTGGTATCGCGATGGGCGACGGTGGTCTTCGGCAGAGCACCAGCGAGGGATGTATCACGCGCTGGCGGCATGGGCGCTCACCGATGTCGCCGTCTTCCTGGGCTGGGTCCTCTGAATTTGATGCGAGGCCCTTGGCCCCGACCCCGCTCTTCCGCTAGCTTTTCGCCCGACCTCTGTACCGCTTTCGGAGATACCAGATGGCCACGGCTGCCCGACTCGACCTTTCCAGCGATGCCACCGAAGTGCCCAGCGTGCTGCGCGGCGCTGTGCAACTCGGCCTGATTCAGGCCGTCTGTGTCTTCGTCGTCTCGCTCATCAATCGCAGTCTCGAAGGGACAGCCGACCACGCCCTCACCGGCATCGTGGTGGCGATCGGAGCTGCGGCGACCATTCTGCTGCCGGGACTGCGGACCCGGCCCCGGACGATCGAAGGGATCGCCGGCGCGGCCGGGATCGGTCTCGGTGCTACGGTGATGTTCCTGTTGCTCGATGTCACGGTGTTGCAGACGCTGCACACCTACACCAACCGGTGGCGCGAAGTCGGTGGTGGTTCGAACTGGTGGTATCACCCCGTCTGGTGGATGGTCGGGACCTACCTTTCCTGGATGGGCGCGTGGATCCTCGCCAATCAGACCAACAAGCAGGGCGCACCGTCGGTCGCGGGCGCGGTTGGGCTGATCGCCGTGCTGACGGCGCTCTTTGGCGCCGTCGCCGCCGCCGTCCACTTGCCGCTGGCGGGCTGGAACGTTCCGACCTTCGCGGTCGCCGTGCTGCCGGCCCTCGCGCTGAGCGTGGTGGTGAGCGGACTCGGCGCCAAGCGGGGCTGACGGGAGGCACCGTGCTGGCCCGCGCCGCACGGCTGGTACTCCGGATCGCCGGTTGGCTCCTGACGCCCATCGTGCTCGCTATCACCGCCGCTATCGGGGCGACCATCGGTGCGATGGCCGCCCCGAGGTTTTCTCCCACTGGTGGACTTCTCGTGACGGCGGTGGCCGGACTTCTCGGAGCCTTGCTTGGGCTGCTGGCGTGGGAGAAGCTCCTCGGACGCTCTCCCGAATTGCGAGCCGCGTTGGCCCTCACCGCCGAAGGCATCCCGGAGCCTGCCGTTGTCGAGGAGATGGTGACCGCCCAGCCCGATCCCCCCGACCCGGGAGCGCCGTGAGTACCAGCCGATGGGTCCTGCTCGGGTTCGCGGCGGGAAGTCTGCTCGCAGCTCCGGCTGCGGGGCAGCAGGGGTTCTTCGTGACCGCTGGCCGGGTCACTGCGGGTAGCCCGAACGAATCGAGCTGGCGGCTGACCCTGCAGCGCGACCTGGCTGGCCCGCTCGGTCTCGATCTCTCACTCAACGAACTCCCGGGTGGTCGCCCGCGCGAAGGTGAGCTCTACGGCGTTGGCGCCGACGTGACCCTATTCAGTGATGCGCGTGGCCTCCCTACGGTGTTCGTGGGCGCGGCCGCCGGGCTCGGGCTGGGCGACCAGCGGCGCTTCTGGACCAGCGGCTCCATTGGCCTGCGGATGCCCGTCGTCGTGCTGGGTGCCTTCCGACTCTCGCTCGAAGGGCGCTGGCGCAACATCACCGTCACTGATCGCGATGGCCTCGAGTTCGGCATCGCCATGGGCTATCGGGTCCGGCGCGATCGCGACGCCACCCGGCCCGAGAGCGCCGGGCTCTGGGCGCCGCGCGCAACAGCCGATGCGCTCCGTGCCGGCGGGATCCCCGAAGCGAAGGCCCGGCTGTTGAGCGATGTGGTGTCGACCGCGCTCGAGGAGATGGGGCAACCGTACGTCTGGGGGGGCACCGGCGACGGCAATGGCGGATTCGACTGCTCCGGGCTCATTCACTACGCCTACTCGCGACACGGGGTGCCGATTCCCCGCACGGCCGCGAGCCAGGCCATCGCCGGCACCGCCATCCGTCGCGACCCCGATGGGCTCCTCCCGGGTGACATTCTCACCTTCACCGGCGAGCGTGGCGAGAACGTCACCCACGTCGGTCTCTACGTCGGCGAGGGTCGCTTCATTCACAGCGCCTCGGGTGGCGTTCGGCTGAGTCGGCTGAACGAAGAAGACCCCGATGGCCGGTACTGGCTGAAGCGGTGGGTCGGGGTCAGGCGGATCGTGGAGTAGCTTCGGACGAGAAGGGAGAAGGGAGAAGGGAGAAGGGAGAAGGGAGAAGGGAGAAGGGAGAAG
>JAZKBR010000010.1 GCA_040388535.1 Gemmatimonadota bacterium
CGATGGCCACATGAGCATCAATGGCGAAGACAAGGCGATTACGGTAACCACCACCTGGAATATCCAGGCGAATGGCGACGATCTCACCGGCACCATGGTTCGCCAACTGCCGCCCGAACTCAGCTCGATGGCCGGTCCGTCGGAGCCTTCCCCGGTGAAGGGGAGCCGCGCCAAGGTCTGAGTTGCATACCGACGCTTGCCGAGCAGATGGGACGGCAGCACATTCGGCGGGATCCCACCCCGTCCGAAGGATGCTCATGCCGCGCCGCCTGTTCGCCACGCCGTTGTTCGTGCTTATCGCTGCGCCTCTTGCCGCGCAGCAGCCGCCACCACCGCCCGCCGCTCCGGCCGCGACGACGATCGCGACCCGGACGGCGGGCTTGGCGCGTCGCGATGGCTTCATTCCGATCTTCCTCAACGAATCGACCGGCGCGATCTGGCTGGAACTACCCAAGGGCGGCCTGCGTGGGCTGATGTTCGGCACGCTTGCCACTGGCCTCGGGTCAAACCCGATCGGGCTCGATCGAGGGAGCGGGGGGTCGTCGTTCGTGGTCCGCTTCGAGCGTGCTGGAAATGGCGTCCAGGTCATCTTCGAGAACTGGAATTACCGATCAAGCGGTGACTCGTTGCATCTTCGCACGGTACTTGAGGCCTTCCCCTCCACCACCAGCGCGACGCTGCCGATTCTCGTGGAAGAGGGCGACCGACTGCTGGTCGATGCCACTGAGTTCGTGCTGCGCGACTGGAACGATGTCGCCGGCACGCTGCAGCGCAGCAATGAGGGGAACTACAGCGTCGCGCGTGATCGCTCGCGAGTCTACGCGCCCTTCACCAAGGCCTTCCCCGCTAACAGCGAAATCGACGTGTCGCTCACCTTTGCGACGCAGGGCGCACCGGGTCGCACGGTGGAGAGCATCGTCCCCGATGGCCACGCCTTCACCCTGCGACAACATCTCTCGCTCCTCCCGCTTCCGGATGCGAGCTATCGGCCACGCGTCTATGACCCGCGCACCGGATTCTTCTCGCTCGACTTCAAGGACTACTTCCAGCCGATACAGAGTGACCTGACGCAGCGATGGGCACAGCGTCACCGGTTGCAGCGGCGCGACCCGAACGACCCCTCGTCGCCGATTGTCCAGCCGCTGGTGTATTACCTCGACCCCGGGATCCCGGAGCCGGTAAAGTCAGCGATGTGGCAGGGCGCCAAGTTCTGGGAGGAGGCCTTCAATCGTGCGGGACTCGGCGGCGGCTTCCGGGTCGAGTGGCTTCCGGCTGGAGCCGACCCGATGGATGCCCGCTACAACGTGGTGCAGTGGGAGAATCGCAACGAGCGCGGCTGGAGCATTGGCGGCGCCATCATTGACCCACGTACGGGTGAAATGATCAAGGCGATGGCGCGCCTCGACTCGCACCGCGCGCGTACCGACTACAACATCTACGCAGCATTGATGGGGGCCGATCCCTCGCCCGCGGACACCGCGTTCGTGCTGGCTCGAGTGCGTCAGGTGACTGCCCACGAAATCGGACACACCCTGGGCCTCGGCCATAATTACATCGCGTCGACGTATGAACGTGGCTCGGTGATGGATTACCCGGCGCCCCGCGTACGGATGAACAACGGTCGCATCGACCTCTCCGGCGCCTACGCCACTGGCCCTGGTGAGTTCGATATCTGGGCGATTCACTGGGGCTACGGAATCTTCCCGCCGGCCAGCGAGGCCGATTCGCTGCGCGCAATCGTGGCCGACGGCCTCCGACGCGGGATGCTCTTTCTCTCCGATGGCGACGCGCGCCCCGACTACGCCAGCGATCCTCGAGTGAACCTCTGGGACGACGGCAGCACGGCCGAGGAATTCCTGCGCAACCAGACGGCGGTACGCCGCTTCGCGATGTCGCGCTTCGGTCTCGGGAATATCCGCGCGGGAGAGCCGATCACGACACTGCAGGAGCGGTTCGTGGTGCTCTACTTCTGGCCTCGCTTCGCCGTCAATGCAACGGCCAAGGTGCTCGGTGGCGTGGAGTATCAGTTCGCCGTGAAGGGCGATGGCCAGCAGGTGAGTCGCGTGGTTCCGGCAGCGCGTCAGCGCGCCGCGCTCGATCAGCTGCTCGCGACACTCGCGCCGACGGAATTGGCGATTCCTGACACGATCCTCACCCTGCTCGGGCCGCGCATTCCCGGGTGGGGCGACAACGTGGAACTCTTCCGCACCCGCACTCGGCCCACCTTCGATGAGCTCGGCGCGGCGCGGACCCTCGCGCAGATGACGATCGACGCGATCCTGCAGCGAGAACGCGCGGCACGCCTCGTCGCGGCTTCGCTGCACGACCCTCACGCACTCACGCTCGGTGAAGTCATTGATCGGCTTCTCACCCTGCCAGCACCGGCAGGCTCGCCAGCTCTCGCGGCAATCGGTCGCGGAACGCAGCGTGCAGTGGTCGACCGCCTGCTCGCACTCGCGGCCGACAAGGACGCGACGCAGGAAGTGCGGGATCTGGTCGACTTGAAGCTCGAAGCACTCGGGCGGCGTGCAGGGAGTCAGGTGGCAACAACGAATGATGCAGTGCGCGCGCATTGGCGCGGCATTGCGGGGGACATCACGAGGTGGCAGACGCGTCGGGAACTTCCGGCGCCCTCACCCGCGTTGCGTCCGCCTCCGGGCGATCCGTTCGGCGAGGATGCCTGGCCGGAGTGATCGTCCCCGGCGCTTCAATGCTCGGCGAACACCAGCGGCACATCGTCTGACCAGAGTTCCTGTCGCGCCCGGCGCACCACGAGTCGCAGTCGTGGGTGCGCCGAGCGTGCCGCGAGGGAGAGCCAGCGGAAATCGGCGATACCGATCTCGACACGGCCTTCGGCGTCGCGCACCCAGCCGCGCGCGGGGCGCGCGCACGCGAGCGTGATGTCATCGCGTACGCAGCGCCGCAGGTCGCCGAGCCGGTAGGCATCGGCGATAGTGCTGATCCGTGTGATATGCAGGTCAGCATCGGGGGCGACGACGAGGGCCGACAGGTAGACTTCCCGCTCGCCAATCAGAATGACCCGCCATTCATACCCCGAGAAGGCATCACCGACGGTGGTGTCGCGAGAGATCCGGTCGGGGGAAAACTCGCGCGGAAAGATCACCGCGATGCCGGTGGAGTCCCACGTGGCAGAGGCCACTGGCAACGCCGAGGCCTGCGCGCGCAGTTGGGCGCCAAGCAGCGTCGCCAGTGCGCCGAGCAGTGAACCGATACGCCGCATGCCCCGGGTGTTCACGGCTCAGTCCAGCGCCACGGCAATGTCGAAGAGGGCTGAGTACCCGCCGCCCCGTCGCGTGGCATTCAGCACCAACTCCTCACCGTGCTGATCGCGAAAGATATCGTCGGCCGCATTAGGGAGGCGCCCCTTCCCTTTCGTGGCGTACGGTGCACGCGCGTGAACGCGATCGGAGAGCGTGTCGTTGAAATAGAGCTGTGAAGTGAAGTCGTGATGTTTCCCGGAGCTACCCGCCGTACGAATCTTGAAATGGATGTGCACCGCCCGCCCCTCGTACCAGCCCGGATAGATCGTGACGAATCGCACGACTCCAGCTCGGTTGGTCGTCTGGTAGCCGCGCAGAAACTTCTTTCCGCGTGAATCGAAGCGAGCGTCCTGATCACGCTCATCGGAATAGACCCCGAGTGCGTCGCAGTGCCAGACGTCGACCGTGGCACCACTGAGTGGTGCGCAGAGGCCGCGCACCAGCCGCGACACCCGGAAGCCGAGCAGCAGCGGTGCGCCTGGCGAGAGGACTCTGGTCGTCGGGTCGGAGCGAATGTCGCTGCGTTCGAGTTTTTCGTCGACGAAGTAGGGGCCTTCCACCTGTGCGGGCCGCACGACGCAGACCGCCGCGGGGGTCGGCTCCACCGCGGGCCGTGACGCATTCAGGGTCAGTAGCGCGGCGCCGGCCGCCCCAAACGACGCGAGGACGTCACGTCGCGTAAGGATCTGACCGATGGGCGCATCGTCGCTGGTGGACATCCGGCCTGACTTGCTGGAAGGATGGCGAAGCTTAGCGGAGCGGGGTCAGGGCAGTAAGCGCTCGCGCACTGTCACATCCGGAAGCGGGCAGCGCTCGGCGCCGCCAAACCACTGCCGCCGGTGGCGGGCGACGAACCGATAGCCCGTTTCCCGGAGCGGCCGGGGGATCGCCTTGAGGAGCTTTCCTGCGAAGGCCCAGCGGCCGCCGAGATGCCCAAGGGTACGAATGACGGCGTCGCTCCCGACGTGGATTCCCGTACCGTCGGAGAGCACGACGGTCTCGACCGTCGGCAACGGTTCACGGACCAACGCATGGAAGGTCGGTCCGTACAATGGTGCGTACGACATGATGCCACCGCGGTCATGGCGCAGACACCAGCGGACCGAGGCATGGCAGAGGCCGCACTCGCCATCGTAGAAGAGGATTGGCCCATCAGGCACTCGTGTCATCCGGGAGGGCCGGCCTTTTGGCGATCTGCTCGCGGACCAGTTCCGGGGTGAGCCAGGCAAAGCCGCCGTTCCAGCCCGCGTCGACCAGGGGCAAGAGCAATTCCCAGCGTGTCTCCATCACCCGCCCCAATACCTGCTCGCGAACCCAGTTGGGGTTTTCAGCGATGGTGGTGGAATCGATATTGGCATCCGGACCGAAGAGGTTCAGACGAACTTCCCATCGCCGTTCGGCGGCCCAGGCCCAACCGAGCAGCCACAGTCCAATGCCAAGAATGCCTGCCGCGAGTTCATCAGGGTAACGCGAGATATCGATCCCGACGAAGACATCGTAAACGAGCATTGGACAGATGATCCCCATACCGGCGAGTCTCAGTAGCCTTGACGGCCAATGCCGAGGGGCCGATCGGCCATAGAGCCCATGCGCGCCACGCCATACGAGAACGGCCACGACCACTAGCGTGCCAAGACCGTTGATGGTCACAAGTCTCCCTGTGGCGAGGGAGGCACGTGCCGCTGGGTCTCGCCAGCCGCGGGCAACGTCTTCGCTAACTGCCCACGCACAAACTCCGGCGTGAGCCACGCGAAGCCGCCGTTCCAGCCATCAGCAACGAGCGGGAGCACGCCCCGCCAGTCCTCGGCAGTAAGCCGCTCCGTCACCTGCTCGCGGACCCATTTGAGGTTTTCGTCGATGCCACCGGAGTCGATATCGAGTTCGACGAGCCTTAGCCTCTCGCGAACAGCCCGTTTCCGTTCGGTGGCGAATGCCCTCGCCCCCAGCAAGAGCAAGAATCCAATCGCCCCAACAAGCGCCTCACCCGCCCGGGTCGGTCCGGTCCTCCCGATCAGTATCTCACGGATCAGGACTGGGAAGAGCAGCGCGGCCCCCAGCAGAAACCCACCGCGGACCCACCAATTCTTCGGCCCCCGGCGACCAGCGACGGCACGCCAGCTCCCTCCAACAAAGAGGGCCGCCAGAATGAGTGCCCACACCCCGTGGGGCAAAGGTCGATCTCCAATTTGTTCGGGAAATACCCTCGGCGCGATTCGAACGCGCGACCCCCAGTTTAGGAAACCGGTGCTCTATCCACCTGAGCTACGAGGGCAACTTGAACCACATTATCAGCCTTTTGAGGCCGGAAAGCTAGTTGAGAATGACGCGACCCAAAAACGACAACAGCCTAAAGCAAAAGATGAACCGGTGCTGCGCAAGCGCAGCACCACCAGCGAGTTAGCGCGGTTGAGAATTACTTGAAGCGCTTTCTCGCCGACGCGCCATCCAGCCCTTGACCACCTCGATTGCGATCGGCAGGACGCTCACGGCGATGATCCCGAAAATCACCAGGGTGAAGCGCTCCTTCACCGCCGGGATGTTCCCGAAGCCGTAGCCGAGCCAGACAAAGAGGGAGACCCAGGCCACCCCGCCCACCAGGTTATAGGCCAGGAACCTGCCATAGGCCATCTCCCCTACCCCAGCCACGAATGGCGCGAAGGTCCGGATGATCGGGACGAACCGGGCCAGGATGATGGTCCGGCCGCCGTACTTCTCGAAGTACCCCCGGGTCCGCTCGAGGTACTCCCGCTTGAAGAATTTCGCCTCGCCGGTGAACGCCTTGTTGCCGGTCTTCTTCCCAATCCAGTAATTGAGAGTGTCGCCGAGGACCGCAGCCACGATCAGCAGCCCGGTGAGGAGCCAGGGGTTCAGGTCGCCCAGGGCCGCGAAGGTGCCGGCCGCGAAGAGGAGGGAGTCCCCCGGCAGCAGGGGGAGGACGACCAGCCCGGTCTCGCAGAAGATGATCAGGAAGAGGATGGCGTAGGTCCAGATGCCATAGTTCCGGATCAGCTCGGCGAGATGCTTGTCGAGATGCAGGAAGAGGTCGACGAACTGCCGCAGGAGATCCATAGCCGCCTATGCCGTGAAGCCGAATTCGCCGAGCAGCGGAACAAACCGGACGTCGTGGACCGCGACCTGATCCCACCCCTCCCCTTCGAGGTGGCGGGTCACCAGCACCAGCTCCTGCTGCTCGAGGGTACCGACCGGAATCACCATCCGGCCGCCCGGCGAGAGCTGTTCGATCAGCGTCTTGGGGATCGATGGTGAGGCCGCGGCGACGATGATCCCCTGATACGGGGCGTCCGGGCGCCAGCCGAGGGTGCCATCGGCGTGCATCACCGAGACGTTGGCGCAGCCGATGGTGCGCAGGACTTCGTGCGCGCGCCGGGCCAGTTCGGGAATCCGCTCGATCGAGAAGACCGATTCCGTGAGCATCGAGAGCAGCGCGGTCTGGTAGCCGGAGCCGGTGCCGATCTCGAGCACCCGCTCGCGCCCGCTCAGTCGCAGGAGTTCACAGGAACGTGCCTGCACATAAGGCTGCGAGATGGTCTGGCCGTTGCCAATCGGGAGTGCGGCGTCTTCGTAGGCCTGATGGCGCAGGAGCTCGGGCACAAAGAGGTGGCGCGGGATCGTGGCGACGGCCCGGAGCACGGCCATATCGTGCACGCCCTTGAGCTGCAACGCCTCGACCAGCTGCGATCGATAGCCGACGAAACCGTCGCTCAACCGGTCAATCCTCGAGCTGCCATGCCCGGACCGTGTCGAGGAGCTTGTGGTTCGTGAGGTCCATCTGGAGCGGGGTGATCGAGACATATCCCGCCGCCACCGCGCTCTGATCGGTGTCCTCGGCGCCGGACCAGGTGATCTTGCCCCCGCCGATCCAGTAGACCTCGCGCCCCCAGGGATCCTTGGTCTTGGCGACCGACTCGGAGAAGACCCGCGATCCGAGGCGAGCCACACGGACACCCTTCACCTCGTCGGCGGGAATGCCGGGAAGGTTGATGTTCAGCAAGGTGTTGGCGGGGAACTCTTTCAGCGAGGTGATGCGCTTGACCAGTCGCGTGACCAGTGGCGCATAGCCGGCAAGCAGGTCATCGCGGCGCGACGCGAACGAGAACGCGATGCCCGGGATGCCCAGCACAACCGCTTCCATCGCGGCGGAGACGGTCCCCGAGTACAACACATCCTCACCCATGTTGGGGCCGTGATTGATGCCGCTGAAGACGAAGGCAGGCTGTTCCGGCATCAGCGATTCGAGCGCCAGCAGCACGCAATCGGTAGGCGTGCCATCCACCTGCCAGCTGCCATCGGGGCGGATGACTGGGCGCAGCGGGCGGGTCATCGTGAGCGCGTGCGACTGGGCGCTCTGCTCGCGGTCGGGGGCCACCACGGTGACCTGCCCGACCGCCTGACACGCCACGGCGAGCACCTGCAGTCCGGGGGAGAGAATGCCGTCGTCGTTGGCCACAAGGATATGCATACGCGGAAAGATAGTGGGGCGCGGGTACCTTTCGATCGACTGGACGACCCTATTCACCCGGAGTGCGCGTGGTTCCTCCCCCACCGGACGGCCGCAAGGGCAGACTGATCCGGCTCGGCGCTTTTGCGCTAGGGCTGGTGATCCTTGTCGTGCTGGTGCGGCACGCGGGGCTCGAGCTCCTGCTCTCGTCGATCAAGCGCGCGGGATGGGTCCTCCTTCCCGTCGTGGCACTCTGGGGCGTGGTGTACGCCTGCAACGCCCGGGCGTGGCAACTCCTGGTCCCGAACCGCCCGGCCGAATTCACCTTCGCGCGCGCCTTCCTGCTCTCCGTCAATGCGTTCGCACTGAACTTTGCGACGCCCTTTCTCGCGATGGGTGGCGAGCCGTTCCGCGTGGCCGGCGCTACTAAATATCTCGGCCGTTCGTGCGCGGTCGGGTCGGTGGTCGGCTTCCGCTTCCTGCACGCTCTCGCGCACATTCTCGTTTTCCTGCTCGCCATCGTTCCAGCGGCGATCCTCCTGCCCCACACGCCGCTCGTTCTTTGCACCCTCGCCGTCGTCGCCATCGTCCTGCTTCTGATCGCCTCGTTCCTGCTCTCGCAGCATCGCCGCGGGGTCTTCGAGAAGGGAGTCGCCACGCTCGGAAAGGTGCGGTTGCTTCGGCCGCTCGCGACGCGGCTCGAGCGCCATCGCGTCACCCTGCAGGAACTCGATCGAGAACTCACCGCCATTCATCGCCAGGCACCATGGCATTTTCAGCGGGCACTCGCGATCGAGACCATGGGCCGGATCCTTTCGACCCTCGAGTATGCGCTGATCCTCAACGCGCTCGGCCTGAGCCAGTCGCTCTGGCACGGCTTCGTGGTCGCGAACATGTCTTCGTTGATCACCAACCTGCTGATCTTCATCCCGTTCGAGATGGGGACGAAGGAAGGTGGCGGCTTCGCGATTTTCGGGGTGCTGGGAATGGATCCCGCTCTGGGTGTGTCCGCGGCGCTGCTGAGCCGGGTACGCGAGTTGTGCTGGCTGGCGATCGGCCTCGCGTGCGGCCTTCTGCTCGAACGCAACGATCGACACGCTCGGGCCTGACGCGAGACTCGCTACGCCCCGGCTTTGTCGGCCTCGACCTCGGCTCGAATCGCCGGTTCCCGCCCATCGAGCAGCGCCAGCACATCGGCGATCTCATCGCGCACTTCGCGCACGGTCTCATAGCGCATCGCATCGCGGGCCGCCTGCTTGAGCTCACCGGTGCGCCGGAAATGGTCGAGTCGCTGACGGGCGCCCTCGATGGTGAACTTCTCGGTGTAGAGCAGATGCTTCACCAGCATGATCAGCTCGACTTCGCGCGACTTGTAGACGCGGTTGCCGGAGCGATTCTTCGCCGGATTGAGAAAGCGGAACTGACTTTCCCAATAGCGAAGCACATGCGGCTTGAGATCGGTGAGCGCACAGACCTCGCCGATCGAGAAGAATTGCTGAATCGGATGTGGCAGGGTCATCCCCATCGTTCCGCCTTGAGGGTCCGTCCCATGAGTTGCTGGATGCTCTCGCGGGGCGAGGCACCATCGAACAGTATCGCTGCCACCTGACGCGTGATCGGCATGTCGACGCCGTGCAGATCGGCCAGTCGCGATGCCGCCATCGCCGTGTTGACCCCTTCCGCGACCGTGCGATGGCTGGCACGGTAGTCGGCAAGCGTTGTTCCCTCTGCCAGCAGCATGCCGAGTTGCCGATTCCGCGACAGCGCGCCGGTGCAGGTCAGGATCAGGTCGCCCATGCCGGCCAGCCCCCCGAACGTCTCAGGATGCGCGCCCATCGCGACACCAAGCCGGGTGATCTCGGCGAGCCCACGCGTGAGCAGTGCGGCGCGCGGGTTGTTGCCGAGGCCGAGCCCTTCGAGCACGCCCGCAGCAATCGCGATGCTGTTCTTCAGCGAGCCGGCGAGCTCGACGCCGATCACATCGTCGGCGGTATACACCCGGAAATAGCTGGTCGAGAAGAGCTGCTGTGTCTCGGTCGCGGCACGCTCGTCCTCCGACGCCGCCACGATCGCGGTCGGCTGCGACTGGAAGACCTCGTGCGCGAAGCTCGGCCCCGAGAGCGCAACGAAGGCATGCTCCGGTAGCACCTGCTCCGCGACATCACGCATCAGTGCCAGCGAATCTGGCTCGAGACCCTTGGTCGCGCAGATCACGCGGGCGCCGGGAGCAAGGTGCGAGACCGCCTGCGACCAGACCGTCCGCGACACGTGGCTCGGCACCACCGAGCAGATCACCGGTGCGCCGGCAACGACTTCTGCAAGTGAGCTGCTCGCCGTGAGGCGCGGGTCGAGCGAATGGCCGGGAAAGAAAAGCGTATTCTCGTGAGACGTGTTGATGGCGTCGGTGACTTCGTGCTCAAATGCCCAGAGCCGGACATTGCATCCCTTGCGAGCCAGCAGGTCAGCCAGCGCAGTGCCCCAGGAGCCAGCTCCCAGGACCGCGACGTCACTAGCCATGGTGTTGCGCCTCGTCGCGGTTGCCGAAGCGGTTCTCGGTGCCATTGATCAGGCGCCGGATGTTGGCGCGATGCAGCCAGATGATCGTTGCGGAGAGCGCGGCAAGCCACCAGACGATGTCATGACGATCCGGGTGGAGAATCCACACCGCCGACGGGAGCGCCGCGGCCGCAAGGATGCTGCCGAGCGAGACATAGCCCGAAAGCTTCACGGTAATCGCCCAGACCGCGAGCGTCACAAGAAACGCCCACGGCGCGAGACCGAGTACGATGCCGCTACCGGTGGCAACGCCCTTGCCGCCCTTGAAGCCTGCGAATACCGAGAAGGCATGACCGATCACGGCGACCACGCCAAGCAGTAGTGAGCCCACGACGCCGAGCCCCGCCCAGGGCCCGAAGAAGGCGACGGGAATCGCGCCCTTCAGCGAATCGAAGATGCCGACGGGAATGGCGTACTTGAATCCGAGCAACCGGTAGAGATTGGTGGCGCCGAGGTTGCCACTACCTACGCTACGCAGATCGATCCCTTTCACGGCCCGCACCACCCAGAGGGAGGTGGGGATTGCCCCCAGCAAATAGGAGGCAACGACCGCGAGAAGGATCCGCGCAATCACCGCTGGCTGCCCCGGCGATTGAACTTGAGTCGCAACGGCGCACCCTTGAAGCCCCAGGCATTGCGGAAGCCGCGCGCGAGATAGCGCTGATACGACTCGGGGATATCATCGGGGCGATTGCTGACGATGGCGATCGTAGGCGGCGACGTCTCGATCTGGGTTGCAAAGAGGAGCTTGACCTCTTCACCCATCTTCTGCGGCGGCGCAGCGCGCTGCAGCAACTCCTGCAGGACCTTGTTCACTTCGGCGGTGGGAACGCGCTGCTTCCGGGATTCCGCGACTTCCACCACCATGTCGAGGAGCTTGTGCACCCGTTGACCGGTGAGCGCCGAACCATAGAGGAAGGGGACGTTCTCGAGGAACGGCGCCTTCTCGATCAGCATCTCTTCACCGCGCTTGCCGGTGTTAGCGTCCTTCTCTTCGATCAGGTCCCACTTGTTCACCACGATGATGAGGGCACAGCCCTGATCCCAGGCCTGATTCGCGATGCGGAGGTCCTGATTGTGGAGGCCGAGCTTGGCGTCGACGACCAGCACGCAGACATCGGCGCGATGCACCGCGCGTTCGGTCCGCATATTGGAATAGAACTCGAGCGAGTCCTGGACCTTCGCGTGGCGGCGCAGGCCGGCCGTGTCGATGAAGGTGAGGGTCTTGCCGTGATAGTTCAGGTGCGAGTCGATCGCGTCGCGGGTAGTGCCGGCGATCGGCGTGACCACCAGCCGCTCTTCGCCGAGCAACTTGTTCACCAGTGACGACTTCCCTGCGTTCGGGCGACCGACCACTGCCACCTTGATCCGCTCCTCATCCTCGGCCGCGTCGCCTTCGGGAAAGAGCGCTACCAGGGCATCCAGGAGGTCGCCACTCCCCTTCCCCGTGCCGGCCGAGACGGCGTAGGGCTCGCCGAGGCCGAGGGAGTAGAAGGGGAGGCGATCGTCGCGACTGGCGATCTCGTCGATCTTGTTGACGGCGAGAATCACCGGGCGGCCGGAGGTGCGCAGCTTCCGGGCAATCTCTTCGTCGATGGGATTGACGCCATCCTTGCTGTCGACGAGCAGCAGCACCACATCGGCCTGCTCGACCGCGCGCTCGACCTGGGCGCGGATCGCCTTGTCCATCGTTTCATCGGAGTCGAACACGAGACCGCCGGTGTCGACGACCCAGAAGTCGCGGCCGATCCAGTTGGCCTCGCCGAAGTGACGATCGCGCGTGGTACCGGCACGATCGGAGACGATGGCCGCGCGGCCGCCGCAGAGACGATTGAAGAGGGTGGACTTCCCGACATTGGGTCGCCCCACAAGTGCAACAGTAGGACGACTCATGCGGCGAGTGGCTCCATCAAGGCATCAACAAAGGTTTTCGAGATGCGCACCGGCATCGGCACATCGGCCGAGAGGGCGGCAACACTTAGCGAATCGATAAACAGTCCATCGTCATTCACGCACTCGCCCGGGAGGAGCGCGAGGTCGAAGCCGGTGAGTCCCTGCAGGGCGTCGCGCATCGCGTGCCCGGGGAGGAGACCGGCAGTAGTCACGCGCGGGCCGAAGAGGTCGTTCTCGACCTGCAGCAGCTCGAAGGTGGCGCCGGTCGCTTCGGCGAGGGGCTCGAGCACCATCGGCATCAATGGCCCCATCGAGGTGCCGGTTACCACGGCGATGCGGCGCCCGGCCCAGCCGCGGAGATCGGGCGCCCCTTCGCGCACCTGCTCCTGCAGCCAGCGGACCGACCCGACGCCGTTCTCGACCTGGTCGAACGAGCCGTAGAGCTCGGCCGGCGGCAGCTCGACGCCGGCGCGCAGGTAGAGCTCGTCGGCACCGTAGGCCCACGGCTCACCCCGGTCGGCCAGGGCGCGAGCGGCGGCCTCCTCGACTGCGGCGACGGCACGCTTGCACTCAACGTCGTCCGGTTCGCGAATGAGGTGATGCTTCGAGAACTCGGTGAGGCCGACCGGGACCACCGAGACGGAGAGCACGTCGGGTCCGAAATCGTAGAGGTCACGCAACGTCTGGCGGAGGACCTCGCCATCGTTGATACCGGGGGCCATCACGATCTGGGTGTGAAACTGGATCCCGTGATCGGCGAAGTGGCGCAGCTGCGGGATGATCTCGGCCGCCTGGGGATTTCTGAGTACCCAGCGACGCACCACCGGGTCGGTTGCGTGGACCGAGACGTAGAGGGGCGAAAGCCGGTACTCGATGATCCGGTCGGTGTCGTGCTGCTTCAGGTTGGTGAGCGTCGCGAAGTTGCCGTAGCGGAACGAGAGCCGGTAGTCGTCGTCACGAATCGAGAGGACATCGCGGAGACCGTCGGGGTTCCCTTCGACGAAGCAGAAATCGCAGCGATTGGCGCAGCGCCGAATCCGTGGCGGCTCGACTGCGACCCCCATCGGTTCCTCGACGGGACGCTCGACGTCCACTTCATATTCGGAGGCATCGCCCGGGAGGCGATACACCAGTGAGAACTCTTCATCGGCGGTGAGAAATTCCCAGTCGAGAAAATCTTCGAGCTCGCGCCCGCCGACGGAGATCAGTTCGGTCCCCGGAATAAGTCCAATCGCCTCGCCGATCGAATCGTCGAGAACGCTGGTCACCTTGATCATCGCTGCCACACCATAAGACGCATACGCCAATATGATGCTATGTTGGCCCCAAATCAAGGGTTAGCCGCTCACAGTTAAAGCGAGTTCACACGGAGGCGTTCGGGAAGGCGGGGGTCGAAACGCCGATCGCCCCGGGAGCGGAGGATCCGCGAGGCGATGACTGGGCCAAGCGGGAGACGGGGTGGAGCGGAACACGCTCACCCCGTCCCCTACGCAACGATCCCTGAAAAGCGGGAGACGGGGTGGAGCGGAACACGCTCACCCCGTCCCC
>JAZKBR010000011.1 GCA_040388535.1 Gemmatimonadota bacterium
TGCGCGTTTCGCGGGATCGTGAGCACGGATTTCAGCGCATCGTGAGCAACGATTTCAGAGGATCGTGAGCAGCGATTTCAGGCGATCGTGAGCACCGTTTGGCGGTGCCGGACGCTTCGGCCGACAACTCAACCGGGCTACGGGTTTCTCATTCAACCAATGAGGAAGCCTGATGCCTACCGAGAGATTGTCGATGCGCCGGATCCGAGAAGTTCTACGTTTGAGGCACCAGGGCCTGACCGAGCGCGTCATCGCGCGGACGTTGGGAGTGAGCAATGGGGTCGTGCATGGCTACGTGCGTCGCGCCCGCCTTGCGGGACTGACCTGGCCGCTGCCGGAGGGTCTGGACGACGAGGGCGTGGAGCTGTTGCTGTTCCCGGCGCCGACGGCGGCCTCGCAAAGCGACCGGCGCCCGTCACCGGATTGGGCTTATGTGGAGAAGGAGCTGCGCCGCCGCAGCGTGACGCGCCTGCTGTTGTGGGAAGAGTATCGCGCCGCCAATCCGGACGGCTTTGGCTATACCTGGTTTTGCACGACCTTCGAGGCCTGGAAGCAGCGGGCGCGGCCGAGCATGCGCCAGACCCACGTCGGCGGGGAGAAGGTGTTCGTCGATTTCGCCGGCGACACCATCGACATCTTCGATCCCATCACCGGCGAAGTGCGCGCCATAAAGCTGTTCGTCGCGGCGATGGGGGCCTCGAACTTCACCTACGCCGAGGCCTGCCCGAGCGAGAGCCTGTCCGACTGGATCGGCGTGCATGCCAACCTGTTCCGGTTTCTCGGCGGCGTGCCGAAGTTCGTGGTCTGCGATAATCTCAAGGCCGCCGTGACCAACCCCGATCGCTACGATCCCGGGATCAACCGCACCTATGCCGAGATGGCCGGCCATTACGGCACCGCGATCCTGGCGGCCCGGCCGAGGCGGCCAAAGGACAAGGCCAAGGTTGAGGTCGCCGTCCAGATCGCACAGCGCTGGATCCTGGCCCGCCTGCGCAATCAGCGTTTCTTTTCCCTGGCGGAGCTCAATACCGCCATCCGCGGCCTCGTCGTCGAACTCAATGCCCGCCAGATGCGCGGTTTCGGCTCCAGCCGTGCCGAACTATTCGCCGAGATCGATCGTCCCAGGTTGGGAGAACTGCCGGACCAGCCCTACGTCTTTGCGCGCTGGAAGCGTTGCCGCGTCGCTCCCGATTATCACGTCGAGATCGACGGCCATTGGTATTCCACCCCTTACCGCCTGATCCGTGAACTCGTCGATGTCCGCATCGCCGACAAGACCGTCGAGGTCTTCCACAAGGGACAGAGGATCGCCAGCCACGCCCTTGCGCCCAACCGGCGTGGCCACACCACCATCGCCGATCATATGCCGAGCGCGCACCGCCGCTACGGCAAATGGACACCGGGAGGGCTGATCGCCGCCGGCGAGAAGATCGGTCCATCGACCGCGGCGTTCTTCCAGGTCGTCATCGAGGCCCGGCCGCACCCCGAGCAAGGCTTTCGCACCTGCCTCGGTATCCTGTCGCTGGCCAGAAGCTACGACAATGCGCGCGTCGATGCGGCCTGCCGACGCGGTATCCTGATCAAGGCTCGCTCCGTCGCCTCGATCCGTTCGATCCTCAAGAGCGGCCTCGATCGCGCTTTCCTCGACGAGACGTCCGACCACCAGCCCCTGCGCCACGGCAACATCCGCGGTCAGGGCTATTTCCACTGAACCATGGAGACCCCAATGCTGACACACCCCACCCATGAACGGCTGATCACGCTCGGCTTGACCGGAATGGCCAAAGCCCTCGAGGAGCAGCGACGATCACCTGATCTCGATGCTCTGCCGTTCGAGGAGCGCATCGGGCTTCTCGTCGATCGCGAAGCCGCCGAGCGCGACACCAAACGTCTCACGACCCGCCTCAAGTTCGCCGCGCTGCGCCAGAGCGCATGCGTGGAAGACGTCGATTTGCGCACGCCACGCGGCATCGACCGCGCCGTCTTCGCTAGACTCGTCGGCGGGGACTGGATCACCCGCAACGAGAACCTGCTCATCACAGGGGCAACCGGGCTCGGCAAGAGCTGGATTGCCTGCGCCCTCGGCCACAAAGCCTGCCGCGACAATCGTTCGGTCCAGTATCACCGCGTTCCGCGCCTGTTCGAGGCGCTCGCCCTGGCTCGCGGCGACGGCCGATATGGTCGCCTGCTCAAGACCATCAGCCGCGTTCAACTCCTGATCCTCGATGACTGGGGCCTTTCGGTTCTTAATCCGCCCGAACGGCGCGACCTTCTGGAGATCCTCGATGATCGCCACGGTCGCGCCTCCACCATCGTCACCAGCCAGGTCCCCGTCGAACATTGGCACGACGTTATCGGCGACCCAACCCTCGGCGACGCCATCCTGGATCGTCTCGTTCACAACGCTCACCGCCTTCAACTCACCGGAGAAAGCATGCGAAAGCAGAACGCCCGCAATCAAACTCTTGACGCCAACTCAAACCCCTGAACCAATCACCATGTCGGTCAAAGCCACTGCTCACGATCGCGCGAAATACCTGCTCACCATCGCGTGAAATCGTTGCTCACCATCAGCGAAATGCGCA